>DALTYF010000138.1 GCA_029986195.1 Methanocorpusculum sp.
GGAGGAAAGCACATGAACCAAAAAAAGCGACTAAATCTTTTCGTGGCATCACAAGCAGCTTCTGCGGAGATGAGCCGGTGCAGTTCGCGCATGCATGGGATGATCCGCGGCTGAATGAGGAGGCACGGGCATTCCTCAGGACACGGGATGAAGATCTCGGAGACCGGTGGGCAAAAATTGTGCGGGATGCGGCCTCTGGCAACGCAGCAGAACTGCAGCGCGTCCGGAACGGGCGGGCAACGGATACTCCCGTCCCGGAAGGTGTGATTGTGGTGGAAGCAGATGCGGATGGTGTTCCCGTGCGGCTGTATGTTCCTGCGTCCACCATGCCGTCGAAAAAGATCGTACTCTATTTTCACGGCGGGGGCTGGGTTCTCGGCAGTGTGCAGAGCTGTTCGCGGTTCTGCGGGGAACTTGCCCGCGCGGCAGGAGTGATTGTGGCCGCAGTTGCGTACCGGCTTGCACCAGAGTTCCCCTATCCTTCGGCAGTCGAAGACTGCCGGACGGCATTTCTGTGGATGCAAAAGTGCGCGGCAGCGTACGGCGGGGATGCGACGCAGATCTATGCAGCAGGGGACAGTGCGGGAGGCAACCTCGCGGTTGCACTGGGACTTCAGCATCAGCTTCGCGGGCTGATGTTGTTTTACCCGGTGGTAACACTTTTACCCGAAGACTACGGAGAATCGTGGCAGGAGTTTGCCCGCGGCTACGCGCTGGATGCGGATCTGATGGAAGCGTTTGCTGAGGCGTACGTTCCTGATGCCCTGCGAAGTGATGCGCTTGTGTCGCCGCTTTCGTGTGCGGATCTTTCCGGACTTCCCCGGACGCTGTGCATCACCGCGGAGTGTGATATTCTGCGGGATCAGGGGAACGTATTCGGTGAACGGCTGCGGAAAGCGGGTATCTCTGTTACGGAACGGTGTTTTGCCGGAGCCGTGCATCTGTTTGTGACGGTTGCCGGAATGGACGGGGACTTTTGGCGGGGTATCGGGGAGTGTACGGCGTTTTTACAGCAGTAATTCATCACAGCCAGTGCGGCCAGGGAAGTCCGAACTGTTTTACAAGGTCCGTGATTTCATCGTGAATTTCCCGGTCCAGTCTGAACAGGACAACAAAGTAGATGACAGCCCCTGCCGCAACTGCGATGAGGACCAGAAAGACATTTGTGAGCGGGATAAACTGCATGTAGACAAGGATGAACGCTGCCATCAGGAGAGCGCTGAAAACGATGTGGGATGCGGCACGAAGATCGCAGCGGACATCGACGTACTGTTTGAGATAGTGTCTGAGGAGGACGGCGTTGAGTGAGATGCTGACAAGCGAGGCAACCGCAGCCCCTTCAATGCCAATGACGGGAATCAGAAGAACATTGAGGACAACGTTGAGGACGGCCGCCGAGCCGCTTGCATAGAAGGACTGGCGGGCGTGATCGATGGCGCTGAGGGCTGTCCCGAGGAACACCATGAAGACGTTCACGATCTGCAGCAGAAGGAGGATAGCGCAGGCAGTCCCCCCTACGGCGAAATCTGCGCCGTAGAAGAAGTAGAGCAGCCGCTCAGATAGCAGGATGCCGCCCGCGGCGGTCGGGACTGCGAGCAGAAGGCCGTAGGTGATGCTTCGTGTCAGGATAGCCGGGATCCGGGTGAGATCGCCTTTGGCACTCCAGTTGCTGAACTTCGGGGTAAGTGTTCCGGCAATTGCGGCGGTGATGAACGTGCCTGCGGTGGTAAGCTGCAGTGCCACGCGATAGACCCCGACATCCCCGTTCTCCATGAAGTAGCCAATGAAGATGGTGTCGGCATAGGAGAAGATGAGAGAGCCGCTGCCGATGAGAAATATCCAGAGCGAGTAGGTGATGAGACTTTTGAGGTGACGGGTGGTGAAGCGGGCGGGTCTGAAGGTGAAGTATTTGAGGCAGAAGATGCCGGATATGACGGTTGCGATGATGAATCCGCCAAAAAGTCCCGCTACCGAGTAGCCGAGAAGAACGGCTACGATCTGAATGAGGATGCGGGCAAACTCGTTGACGCCGGTTGCGAGGTTTCTGATGCCGACGTGGCCAAGGCCGTAGACGCCCATGGTGATGGTGCCGCCAAAGAATGCGGCGGCGAGTGCGGCGATGATCCAGGGGACGAGTTCGTACTCTTTGAGATCGACGAAGTACGGGCTGACCGCAAGGAGCACCAGTGTGGAGACGATGATTAAGAGAAAACGCAGTGTTGCATACGCGGTGAGATACTCGTTTTGATCCTTTCCCTCGGAGATGCGTTTGACGGCTGCCCCGCCGAATCCAGCATCGCCGATCATGTTGAAGACGCCGTAGTAGGCGAGGAAGAGATAATAGACGCCCATCAGATCTTTGCCGAGGATGTGGGAGAAGAGCATGGTGGAGATGAAACCAAAGAGCGTAACAGCGATGGTTACACCGAGCTGGATCATACTCTGGCGCTGGATGGGCGGTATTGCGGAGATGCGGTTGATGAGTTGCGGAGGCATCTTTGTTGTGGATTAGTGTTGGCGTTAGGGGGTTAAGAAGGAGGCGGGGAGATACCTGCTGATTACGATTTTTCCTGTGTGATGACGATCCATTTTCCGTTTTTGTCGATGGATTTTATCTGTGCTTCGGGGTCGTCGACAAGTTGCATCCAGTCGGCAAAGAGCTTGCTGCCTTTTTCCCCGAACTCTTCTTCGAGGTTCTGGGCCATCCATTCCATGTAGAGAGTGCGTTTGCTTTCTTTGAGGCTTGTACCGCATTCGTTACAGTATTTCGCGGTGGAAATGTTGATGGTACCGCAGGCAGGGCAGACGTTGAGGAGGCTGATCCGATAGGATACTGCTTTGCGGATCCATTCCTGTGTGGTCATGCCTTCGAGTTTTGCGGCGGTTTCAATCTGGGTTTTGAGGGACCCCGGAAGACGAAGAAGGATCTGTTCGTCGTTTTTTTCAGTGGTTTCGGTATCCATGGGGAGATATATTCCCATCATATCAGATATATCTTCCCATTAAAGATATACCTGATATCGTTGATAAAAATGAGAGATCCGGTTCCTAGGGGAGATAGTTTGATGTAGGTGTGTGCAAGAGATATCTCCAAAGATCGTTTTGGAAAAATACCCTCTACTACTACTTACTATGTACTGTACTTATGAGTACAGTACAGTAAGATAAGAAGAGGAGTATCTTTTCCAAAAAAAGATGAAGGAGATGTACGAGTGCCAAGACAGAATCTGTATGTGAAGGACGGGCGGAGCCGGACAACGTCTATCCGGGTGAATCCTCTGCTGCATGATGCGGTACGGCAGCGGGGAGGGAATGTGGAGGATCTTCTGGAGACGGCACTGTCTGCGTTTTTGCATGTGCCTTCGGAGGTTTTGGTACGGCTGCATGAGGAACAGGAGCTGCTGGAACACTGTTATGCGGAGATTCGCGAGGGGCGCGAGGCAGCCCTCGCCGAGGAACTCAGACGACTGGAGGGGGAAAAGCAGTAGCAGTCGGAGGCGGAAAAGGAGCGGAGGGAGATGCTTACGGCAATACACGCGGAGATGTGTTCGTTTCCGGAGTCGGGACGAAGACGTGTTGAGATGGATATTGCGGCAGGCGGAGAGTGCGTGTATGAGGAGAAGCTGGTGATGCTTCTGCTGCGAAGGCTGCATTATCCGGAAATTGCTCTCCGGGAGGGGGTACGGGTGATTGTGCGGAACGGGTGGGAGGTGCCGGAGGAGTGAGAGAAGCACTCATACTGGAAAAATGGAATTACTTCTTTGATTTATCAT
>DALTYF010000139.1 GCA_029986195.1 Methanocorpusculum sp.
AAAAACATCACGGAACAGTTCGTAAACAACACGGAAATAATGCGTTGAAGGGAAATTCTGTGATGTTCACGAACTGTTCCGTGATGTTTTTCTTTCCTGTGTTTCGTATCTTCCCGCGGAACGGTGAGCACGGCTCTGCCGTGCGAATCGTGGGCTGAAAATCGATCAATGACGATCATTTGTAGGCAATAAATGAATTTATGGACAACGCCGGTTACAGAGAAGTCCGCCAGTATGTCAGGTCACCGTCACAGCTGCTGAGAGAAAATCCGTTCTTCTCCAGAACTCTTTGGGACGCAGTGTTATTCGTTTCCGTTCCGGCAGTTATTGTCCAGACGTCGTCTCTTCCTTTTGCCCAGCTGCATACTGCTGCCAGTGCCTCGGTCATATATCCGCGGTTCTGAAACGGCGGATCTATTCCGTAACCGATCTCTGTTTCCCCTGTGGTATCCGGTTCCTGCATGAAACAGAGTCCTCCAATAGCTGCTGCATCTGCTCTGAGAATGATTATCCAGTAGGTGTACCAAAAATAGTTTTCAGGGTGGGATTTTGTTTCCTGGAGAAGGCCGGACATCGCCTCCCGTGTATGGGTGTCGAGCGGGATTCCGGATGGCCGCAGTCCGAGAGATCGTTCAAGGCACTCCTTATCCCGGAGGAGAAGATCAAACTGATCCGTTGTCAGCGGAAAAATTGTCAGCCTATCTGTGGTGAGCATGGTAATGCCCTGCGATGAACTCACGGATCAGATGCGCTGCAACAACCGCCGTCTGGCCTGCGTCGTTTGGCAGCACTTCGACATAATCAAACCCTATTACGTTCTTTTGTGCAACGTTTCGGATCACTGTTCGGATGTCTGCTGGTGTCAGTCCGAATGGTTCCGGTGTTCCAAGACCCGGTGTCATGCAGCAGTCAACGGCATCCGCGTCAATGGACAGATACACCGTCTCATCGCCGATCAGATCCCCGATTTCCTCAAGAATGGAGGAAATGCCGTGCTCCTGAACATTGTCTGCTGTATAGAGGTGATATTTTTCCCGTGCCGCTGCAAACTCTTCGTGGGTGCCGCTGCGCGGTCCGATCAGAATAATGTTTTTTACGGTCTCGGAGACCCGCGCTGTTACACAGTCATGGTTGTAGGGGGAGCCCCGGAACTCTTCCTGCATATCCAGATGCGCATCACAGACCACATACCACGCGGGCGCAAGTGTACGCACTGCACCAATTGTCACCGAGTGTTCGCCGCCGATTATCACCGGAAACTTTTCGTCCTTACGCAGATCCGAAACCGCGTCAGCCACCTGATCCGTCACCTGATCCGGCAGACAGTCGCAGTAGAGATCGCCCATGTCATGGAACAAAATCTCCGGCATCTCCAGATCATAATACGGCAGGTATGTTTCAAGATTGTAGGATACTGCACGGATCGCCTGGGGTGCATCCCGTGCACCTGCCTTAAATGACGTTGTTCCGTCAAACGGAACACCAAATATTACGTAGCAGGCATCCTCATATGCTGACTCTGCATCTGCGAAAAGAGTGTTTGAAAAAGACTGCATGGGTATATTGTGCAGTCTCAGAGGTCAAGCTTGCGCTTGCCGAGGGATTCAATGTAGGGAACTTCCTGAGCAGGCTGGAAGGTTGCAACGATGTCGTCGTCAACAACAAGTTCGAAGTTGTTGAAGTCCTTCATATCCATAAAGGTCACAACGTTTCCAGCAATGGTCAGGATCTGTCCGGTCTTGCGCTCAACGATCGGTGCGTAGACGGTTGCGGACGTCGGGGAAACGACGGAACGCTTCTGACCGTCAAAGAGACCGACAACATCGAGTCTTGCTTTTGCTGCTCCGTGCTTTCCCGGCTTGGAGATTGCGATGCTCTGGATCTTACACGGCTCGTCGTCAACAACAACGTAACGGCCTTCCTTGAGCTTACCAACTTCTGTCTGTTCCTTCATGATAATGAACTCTGACTAATTATGTGAGGTAATCGCTTATGAGTGTTGCGACCGAAGCGCGGATGCACGACCGTTTCTGTTTCACCGCTGATTTCATGAGGGTGCCGCACTAATACAGATGTATCTTATGGCGACACCGTTTCAGTTTCTTTCCGTGTGCGACGAGGTCGGAAAAATCATGGTGCAGGAACTTGCACCGCTGATAGGCTCTGCCTACGGCGGTGAGGAGCTGTGCATCGGTGCGGACAATACACCAACAGAACGCATCGACCGCGTGGCGGAGGATCTGGTGCTGTCAGTGTTTCGTGAGAAAAAGATCTGCCGTTCGCTTCTCTCTGAAGAGGCGGGGATGGTTGATATCGGCGGGGAGGCAGGAATTGCCTATCTCGATCCGGTGGACGGAACGTTCAATGCGGTGTCGGGTATTCCCTTCTATGCTCTCTCTATCGCCCTCTCCGATGGTGATCAGGTGATTGCGGGATATGTGAAGAATCTTGCAAACGGTGAGACGTTTACTGCCATCCGCGGTGAAGGGGCATATCTGAATGGCAGCCCGATTCAGGTGTCAACGGAGACGATGCTGGATCACTCGGCAATGAGTGTGTATGCCAAGAAGTTTGATATGACGCGGATGATGCAGCTCGGCCATAAAATCCGCCGCTGGCGTCTTCTGGGGGCATCGGCGCTTGAGCTCTGTTATGTTGCCTGCGGACGGCTCGACGGGTTTGTGGATATGCGAAATACCCTGCGGGTTACGGATGCTGCGGCGGGTATTCTGATCTGCCGGGAGGCCGGGGGCCGGGTGACGCTTCCGGACGGCAGCGCGCTTGAGTTTCCGGATAATGTTGTCTCCGGCCGGTGTGTTGTTGCAACGAACCGTGTAATTCACCGCAAGGTGATTGAGTATCTGAGGTCATGATGAAGATCTGTATTGTGTCGAGAGTGGATTTCCGTGAGCCCATTGAGACGGCCCAGTCACTTGGCTGGATGCTGGCGGATGCGGGGCATGAGGTGGTTTATGAGGATTCGGTCGCATCCGAACTCGGATATACGGGGGTGTCGCTTGTACATCCTTCCTTTTCTGCGGATCTGATTGTTGTGCTCGGCGGTGACGGCAGTGTGCTTCGTGCGGTGCGGATGCTTGCCCGCCAGATTCCGATTGTCGGGGTGAATCAGGGTCGTGTCGGGTTCCTGACGGATCTGGAGCGGGAACACGCGGGAGAGATTCTTGCGGGTCTTTCCCTGCCGCTTCCGGTCGAGCCGCGTATGCGCATTACGATTGAGTATGATGGTGCGCCGATTGGTTCCGCCCTCAATGAGGCGGTGATTGTTACGTCGCGGCCGGCGAAGATGCTGCAGTTTGAGACGTTCATCAACGGCAGAAAGTCTGCGGAGTTCCGTGCGGACGGTCTTATTGTGGGGACGCCTACCGGGTCAACGGCGTATGCGATGAGTGCCGGGGGGCCGATTGTGGATCCGCTGATCGAGGCGTTTGTGCTGGTGCCGCTCGCACCGTTTATGCTGTCGTCGCGGCCGCATCTGATCAGTTCCTCAAGCGAGATCGAGGTGCGGCTCGTCAGCAGTAAACCGGCCCAGCTGGTGCTTGACGGTCAGATGCAGTATGATATCGGCGAGGAGGCATCGCTTGTGGTGCGGAAGTCTCCGGAACCTGCACTCTTCCTTGATGTGGGGAGAAGTTTCTTTGAGAAGGTTGAGCAGAAGCTCCGGCTTTTATGATCTTTTTTTCGTCTCTGCTTTTTTGAAATATCCGCTGCGAACCTGTTTCGTGTTCCGCCCGTGCGTGATTTCATATATTTG
>DALTYF010000140.1 GCA_029986195.1 Methanocorpusculum sp.
GTGCAAAACTCGCCGGTTCGTCATCGTAGGAGCCGGTGTGTATCATCTGCACCGACAGACCGTCCTCCATCTCACCGAACACTGCCTTATCCACGGCAACATCCGGCTTCTTTTTCCGGACGGCTTCAACCGCCCGTCCGGCAATCTCTTCGGTCACAAACTCGGGCTGGCGCATCATCAGCGTGTAGGAAAAGTTGTTCTTGTCTGCAATGCCGGCAGCCGGATCCACAAGACCCCATACACCCACCAGCGGATACACGGTGTAGGGTTCAAACCCTTCGGGTGTATAACCCTGTTTTGGCATCATGCGGACCGCATAGGACAGTGCATAGAGAATGCCGATGTTTTCGGCGAACGCGGGACTGGTATTCGGGTTTCCGGTACCGGAAACCCGGAAAAACTTCTGCGCAGGGATCGTTATGAGTTCGGGCTGTGTCTTTGGGAGGTAGAGGGCTTTGTCCTCTTTGCGCCACTCGTGTTTACCTGTCATTAACTCATTCTTCGCGGTACATCCATATGAAGGAACGTCCGCGCGGTGTGAAAGTGCGAAAAATAGACGGGGGCTGCGGAAATCTCCCGCATCCTCTCTTAATCTGCTGTTCTTGCGGCGAGAACCGAGATCAGGTTCATGTATTTCCTGCGCCTGCTTCCATGGCGGGCCGGTCATTGACGGCATACTCGTTGCCGCAGTTCAGCCAGTCATTCCAGCACTCGTCAAAGCCTTCCATTTCGCGGATCTCCTCGATCCGAATCATCTTTGACTGTGCCAGCAGATCCCGCCACCAGTCGCAGCTGTGCAGGGTTTCCATATCCTCTGCGGTCCAGGACAGCAGAATCTCGTCCGGGAGATGCGCATGAATCTCCTCTTTGAATCCCGGGAAAGCCAGTGCAATGGTCCCGCCCCGTTTCACAAACGGCGCGAGTTTTGCATCCATGAATCCTGCCTCCCTGCCGAAGTAGTAGTAGGCATCGACACTGATGACCGTGTCGAAGTAGTTGTGCGCAAAGGGCAGATCATTACCGTCCGCATGGATGGGGATGATCCGGTCCGCAAGTCCGAGGTCTTTGAAGCGCTCGTAGTTCTCAGTTGCACCGATCCAGAGATCGGTTGCATACACGGTTACGCCAAACTCCTTTGCCAGAAAGATGGAGGTGAGGCCTTTGCCGCAGCCGAGGTCCAGCACCTTCATGCCGGGCTTCAGGTCCATGCCGCAGGTCAGCTCTTCCAGCATTTTCAGGGAGTTGGGCCCCATCAGATTTTCGTTTACCAGCTGTGCGTCGTATGTTGTGCTTTTGGGATAGTGCATTTTTGTATCGCCGTACTTGTTAGAGAAGGGCTGCCTTCTTGATGGCAACCTTCTCCAGCGGCTTATCACCAAAGTCCGTCTTCACCTTGCCAATGGCGTCAACGACTTCCATGCCTTCGACAACCGTGCCGAAGGCCGGGTGTGCCTTGTCAAGGTAGTTGTTGTTGACGAGGTTGATGAAGAACTGGCTGCTGCCCGTGTTCGGGCCGGCGTTTGCCATGGAGATAGTGCCGCGGTTGTTCTTATTGTCGGGCATAAACTCATCCTTGATGGTGTAGCCCGGTCCGCCGCGACCGGTGCCGGTCGGGTCGCCGCCCTGGATCATAAATCCGTCAATTACCCGGTGGAAGATGACACCGTCATAGAATCCTTTGCCGACGAGGTCGGCAAAGTTGCCTGCAGTTACCGGCATGTCGTCGCGCAGTTCAATGACGATGTCACCAAGCGTTGTCTCCAGTTTTACTCTTGTCATGAGTACAAGGTGTACCGGAACGGCAATAAATATGAGCATTTTTCAGCCCTGTTCAGGGATGATGCCGCTGAAAGATTCGGCAGGATCTTTTTTTCGGAAACAGCTGGCGGGTAAGTGGGAGATGATGATTACTCCAAGCCGTATTCATTATTTGTTTATTCGCCATCTTGGCGGCGTTGTCCATAAATTCGTTTATTGCCTACGAATGATCGTCGCTGATCGAATTTCAGCCCACGATTCGCACGGCTCTGCCGTGCGAATCGCGGGGTGCTCGGGAATAAAGGTGCAATGCCTATCATGGCAGCATAATTAACTATCTCAGCAGCCGATACTATGCAGAAAATCCATGCGCCTTGCAACAGAGATTCAAATCGACTGGGACGACCTTGATGCGTTCGGGCATGTCAACAACCTCGCGATTCTCCGGTATGTGCAGACCTCCCGCATCCGTGTCTGTGAGGAGGCAGGGCTGATGAAGGGCAGTACCCGTCCCGACCACGGCCCGATTCTTGCTGCAACCGGCTGCAGGTATCTGCGCCCGCTCTACTACCCGGGAGTCGTGCGGGTGGAGTCGATGGTTACTGAAGTCAGACACACGAGCTTTCTGATCCGGCACACAATCCTTGATGACGCAGGAAATACTGCTGCAACGGCAGAGGATGTGCTGGTGTACTTCGACTACCTGCATGAAGAGAAGATGCCGGTTCCGGATGCGCTTCGGGCCCGGTTATCTGCATGAACTTTTTTTGAAAATCTGTACCGACAGAAACTTATCTTTTGCAGGGAATCAGTATGTCACTGATGAAAAATCCCTTCCATGTGATGATCATCCCGACGCTCGGCTGTCCCGGGCAGTGCAAATACTGCTGGAGTTCGGATGTGAACTCGCCGAGGATGACCCGGAAAACCGCTGAGGCGATCGTCCGGTGGCTGGAGCCGCTGCGGGATCAGCGGGTGACTTTTACCTTTCACGGCGGTGAGCCGCTGCTTGCCGGTGCTGAGTTCTACCGTGCCGTCCTGCCGTTGATCGCGTCCCGCCTTGCACATCTGTCGCCGGAGTTTGCGATGCAGACGAACCTCTGGCTGATGACCGATGAACTTGCGGAGATTCTCGCCGCGTATCAGGTGCCGCTCGGTTCTTCCATTGACGGACCGGAGACACTGACCAACTATCAGCGCGGCGACGATTACTTTGCGCGAACCATGGCCGGCTACCGTATTGCGACCGCCCACGGACTTCTCGTCCGGTTCATCTGCACCTTCACCAACTCGTCGGTTGCACAAAAGGAGGAGATTGTCAGATTTTTCCGCGAACAGGGCTGGGTCATGAAGCTGCATCCTGCGCTGCCGTCCCTGAAAGGCGACAATCCGAACGAGTGGACCCTTTCACCGGAGGAGTACGGGGAGCTTCTTGTCTATCTGCTGGATGAAGCACTTCTGCACGCGGATGAGTTTGAGATCATGAACATCAATGACCTCTGCCGGTGCGTGTTTACGCGGAGCGGGAGTGTCTGTACGTATGCGGACTGTATGGGGACCACGTTCGCCGTGGGTCCGGACGGTGCAATCTATCCCTGCTACCGGTTTGTGGGAATGCCCGGGTGGGTGATGGGGACGGTCTTTGGCGCGCCGTCCATTGATGAGCTGATGGCATCCCCTGCCGGACAGCGGATGCTTGCGTTCAGGGATTATGTGGATACGGCCTGCCGATCCTGTGCCCATATTGCCTACTGTCGCGGCGGTTGTTCGTACAATGCTCTTGCCGGGACGTCGGAGCAGGTGGAGGGCGTTGATCCGCACTGCACCGCATACAAGCGCATTTTCGATGAGATAACGTCCCGGATGGAGTCTGAGATGGCCGCAGGAGCGGCCGCCCCTGCGGCGGCACGCATGTCGCGGGTCCGGAGGAAGGCAAAACCGGGTGTGATGACGCTCGTAAAAAAGATCGTGGAGCAGTAGGATGAGGTTCGAACCGCCCG
>DALTYF010000141.1 GCA_029986195.1 Methanocorpusculum sp.
TGTCCGGCGGTCAGCAGCAGCGGGTGGCAATTGCCCGTGCCCTTGCAAACGATCCGGCACTTCTCCTCTGCGATGAGCCGACCGGCAACCTCGACTCAAAGATGAGTGAACAGATCATGGAGCTGCTCCGCGATTTAAACAGCCGGGGCAGAACGATCATTATGGTGACGCACGATCCGCATACGGCAACGTATGCGGATCGCATCATCGTCATCCGCGACGGCGAGATCGTTGACGAATAACCCCTCCCCCCTCTTTTCCTATCCCGAACAAAAACATTGAAGTGCCATCCGTGCTAACATGTAGCACACATGTTCGGAAAACAAATCCGTATGGAAAGAATTATAGACCGCAACTCGGGCAGAGTTGTCATCGTCCCCCTGGATCACGGTATCTCCATGGGGCCGATCCCCGGTCTTATCGATATGCGCGACACGATCAACAAGATCTCCCTCGGTGGTGCAACCGCTGTTCTCATGCACAAAGGAATGGTCCCCTACGGTCACCGGACCTCCGGCAAGGATATCGGATTAATTGTTCACCTTTCCGCAGGAACCGGTCTTGGCGGCGACCCGAACTCCAAGGTTATCGTGACCACCGTTGAGGAAGCCCTGACCCTGGGAGCAGACGCCGTCTCCATTCACATCAACCTCGGTGCCGACACCGAGCCGGAGATGATCCGCTGTGCCGGTGAGATCTCCCGCAAATGCCAGCAGTGGGGTATGCCGCTTCTTGCGATGGTGTACCCCCGCGGCAGGATCGTCAAAGACTCCTTCGATGTTGATGCCCTCAAGACCTGCGCCCGCGTTGCCGCAGAACTTGGCGCCGATCTGGTCAAGACCAGTTACACCGGCGACATCGACACCTTCCGCGAGGTTGTGCAGGGGTGCCCAGATTCCAGTTGTCATTGCCGGCGGGCCAAAGATGAACTCTGATCTTGAGATGCTGCAGATGGTGCGTGACTCTCTGGATGCAGGAGGACGCGGTGTCTCCATTGGAAGAAACATCTTCCAGCACAAGGACATTGTTGGTATCACCTCGGCGGTCTCCACATCGTCTTAAACGACGCCTCTGTGGAAGATGCAGTGAAGCGTCTGAACCGGTGATGCCGCAATGCCGCTGACACTTCCTCCGGTTCTGGTTCGTGCCGACCTTGCTTGTGGGTACGATGACCGCAAAGCGATCGTCGCCGCAGCCCTTGAAGCAGGTTATACCAATATCATCCTCCGGCCTGAAGACTCCGCATTAACCCGCCTTGGCAGATATACGGGAATTGCTGCCGACGGGAAATATCTCATGTATAGCGGGGAAAAAGTCGGAGCCATCCTCACGTTGTCGGGTGCCGAAGATATGGAAGAAGCGTACAGCATGAAAGATACCGTATCCTATCTTGTAATCACCCCCTCTGACTGGAAGGTTATTCCGCTGGAAAATCTCATCTCGCGGTTCCAGAATTCATCGACCCGCGTCTATGTCTGCGTCAGAACTCCCGAAGAAGCAAAGCTTGCCTTTGCCACGATGGAGGTCGGCGCAGACGGCGTGGTGATCGCTCCGGAGAGTCCGGCAGATATTGCCGGATTTGCCGGTATCCGATCGGATGAGTTTCCGGATGCCGCACTTACGACCGTACCGGTCACAAAGATCACGCCGTTGTCGCTTGGTGACCGCGTCTGTATCGACACCTGCTCACTCCTTGTGCAGGGTGAGGGGATGCTCGTGGGCTCGCAGTCTTCGTGTCTCTTCCTCGTCTGCTCGGAAAGTATCGAGAGCGAGTACGTCAACTCCCGCCCTTTTCGTGTAAACGCAGGGGCGGTTCATTCCTATATCCTCTGCCCCGACGGGACAACGCGCTATCTCTCGGAGATTGCGTCGGGTGACTCCGTCCTCACCCGGATGCCGGACGGCACGCTTCGTGCCGTCTCGGTCGGACGGGTGAAGATTGAGGTCCGGCCCATGCTCCTGATTGAGGTTGAGGCCGGCGGCAGAACCCATTCGGTGATATTGCAGAACGCCGAGACGATCCGCATCGGGACACCGGCGGGTGCCGTTTCCGTTGCGGATCTTGCGGTCGGTGATGAGGTCTTTGTCAGACTCGAAAGCGGAGGCCGCCACTTCGGACATGCTATGGCGGAGACCATCTGCGAGAAATGACCCTGATCTGTGCGGTGATTGCCGCAGACACCCCGGCTGCCGCAAAGGCAATGACAGCGGAAGCGCTGGCCGCAGGTGCGGAGGCGTTTGAGGTCCGGCTGGATGCTCTCGCCAAAATCCCGGATGACCTCTCCTTCCTGCCGGCCGAAAGAATGGTGATTGTAACATTCCGGTCAGAGCAGGACGAAAGCCGGAGGGAGATTTTTGCCAAGGCTCTCGCCTGCGGTGCTGTGTATGTGGACATTGAGTCCGACTCGGTTCTGCGCAATGTCTTTCCCCGGACCCGTGTCATCTGTTCGTATCACGACTTTACCAAAACACCGACCGCAGGGGAGATTCTGCATATCTTCCGTGACCTCGCCGCTTCCGGAGTTCCGAAGGCCGCGTTCATGGTGCGGGGGCCTTGCGACCTGCTGGAGATCCACAAAGCGGCGGTTGTTCTGAAACAGAGCGGCGAGCCGTTTATCCTGATCGGGATGGGTGCCGCAGGGGAGATCACCCGCGTCCGCGCCGCAGACATCGGCTCAATGGTCAGTTACTGTGCGGTCCGGCCCGAACTTGCATCCGCTCCCGGTCAGATCACGGTGGCCGAGGCCGCAGGTCTCGGCACCGATCCGGTTGTTACCGCGATCACCGGCTGGCCGCTGGAACATACCCGTTCCCCGCAGATGCACAATGCGGCATTCCGGGCCGCTACGTCAGAATCCCGTCCCCTGCCGGGGAACTTGCCCTGATTCCGGAAGTGCTCCGCTGCTACCGGATACGCGGTGCAAATGTTACCATCCCGCACAAACAGGCAGTCATGCCCCTCCTGTCGGAGGTGTCGCCCGGGGCACAGAGCGCCGGCGCGGTGAACACCATTGTTGTCAAGCCCAGCGGGGAATCTCACCGGTACAAACACCGACATTGCAGGAATTGCCGCAACGGTTGCGGACGGGACGTCAATCCATCCGGCGCACGGGTGCTTGTTGCAGGGAGAATCCCTCCTGCGGCTTACCATCGTAGTCCAGAAGATGCGCACGTCAATCCATCCGGCGCACGGGTGCTTGTTGCAGGGGCAGGCGGCGCCGCCCGGGCGGCGGTCGCCTGCCTTACCGCGGCGGGAGCCGCGGTTTTCATCACGAACCGGACGATGGAAAAAGCCGAAGCTCTTGCCGCAGAGTCTGGTGCAGCTGCCGTGCCGCCGCACGCGCTGAACGCAGGATATGATCTCGTCATCAACGCAACACCTGCCGGGATGAGCGGATTTTCCGCCGAGATTCCGATCCCCGAACCGATCCTTACACCGCAGACGGCGGTCTTTGACATGGTGTATGAGCCGGAGACCACACCGCTGATTGCCGCAGCCCGTGCCGCAGGCTGCCGTTGCCGTGCTGGGCGGCAAAACCATGCTCATCGCACAGGCGGCGGCATCCTTCACGCTTTGGACGGGCACTGCTGCGGACATCGCGGCAATGACCGCCGCATTCGGAGGAGAGTCATGATCGGTCACGGGATATCCTACGGTGCTCTCTCAGTCATCAACGCAATT
>DALTYF010000142.1 GCA_029986195.1 Methanocorpusculum sp.
GGAAATTATGCATTGGAAGAACCGGCTACATTATATTGCCGCACTACGCTATAATGATAGAGACAGGGAGACAGCCGCAATGGGGTCGCAGTGGACAAAAGACAATATATACAGAAAATCCGTGCGTGAGGGGTATCGCGCCCGTTCCGCCTACAAACTCATCGATATCAACCAGCGGTTCAACATCATCAGAAAAACCGACAACGTTGTTGACCTTGGTGCAGCCCCCGGAAGCTGGCTGCAGGTTCTCCGCACCATGACCGACGGTCAGCTGCTCGGTGTTGACCTCAACCCCATTGTTCCGATGGAGAACGTCATCACCGTCACCGGGGATTTCACCACGCCTGAGATTCAGGAGATAATCATGGAACGTATGCCGCTCGTCAACGTTGTCGTCTGCGACGCGGCCCCGCATCTCTCCGGTGCCAAAGCCTACGATCAGGCGCGGATCATGGCACTGAACGAGGATGCACTGCGGTTTGCCGAAAAACTTCTGAAACAGGGCGGCAACTTTGTTATGAAATCCTTCCAAGGAACCGACTTCAACGAACTTATTGAACTTGTCAGGGAACGCTTCTACTCTGTCCGGGTCATCCGATCCACTGCAACCCGCAGGGGAAGCACCGAGTGCTATATTGTTGCAAAAAACTTTATCGGAGATGCTGATGACGACCGGAAAAAATCCAGCGAATAACATTCTCACCGATACATACGGCAGAACCATCACCAACGTGAGAATTGCCTTAACCAATGCCTGTAACCTCCGGTGTATCTACTGCCACCACGAAGGCGAGGAGATCAACGGCTGTACTGTGGGTGATCATCACATTCAGATGACCAAAGAGGAGATCGCCGAACTGATCAGTGTCTTTGCAGAACTCGGCGTCACCACCATCAAACTCACCGGCGGAGAGCCGACGCTTCGTTCCGATCTTCTGGATATTATCCGGTCCATTCCCCCGCACATTGAATCCTCAATGACCACCAACGGAACACTTCTTGAAAAAATGGCTGCCGATCTCAAGGCTGCCGGTCTCTCCCGCGTGAATGTCAGTCTTGACACCATGCGCCGCGACCGGTATCAGAAGATCACCGGTCGTGACCTTCTGCCGGATGTCCTTGCAGGAATTGATGCGGCACTTGCCGTCGGTCTCACGCCGGTCAAACTCAATATGGTTATCCTCAAAGGAATCAACGATGATGAAGTTGAGGAGTTCCTCTCCTATGTCCGGGGCAAGAAGAATATCATTCTCCAGATTATCGAACTGATGGACGTCAACGGCTGGGCCGACCACATCGATCACGTTGAAGATGTCATCCGCGGAAACGCAAACGTCGTCGGAGATCTGGAAAAAGACATTGCATCCCGTTCAACCCAGGTCACCACCCGCAGGATGCATCACCGCAGAAAGTACTGTCTGGACGGTGCCGAGGTGGAGGTGGTGCGGCCGATGCATAATCTGGAGTTCTGTGCAAACTGCAACCGCCTCCGGGTTACCTCCGACGGGAAACTCAAACCGTGCCTCCTTCGTACCGGAAATGAAGTGGACATTCGGGGCCTTCACGGGGATGAGCTGAAGGCGGCCATTGCACAGGCCGTGCAGAACCGTTCCCCGTACTTTGCCAGGCCGGCATGACATCCCCAGGAACGGAAATGGCCGTGTCTGTCCCGCGCATACGGTATAGATGACCCGTATCTGCACTATGACGGCTGATGATACCGGATCTCCGGTCACGGGAATTTCCCTGACCGGCAGGTCCCGGCAGATTCCCCCTGTATCGGCCTGTTTTTCTTTCTCCGCGGGCCGGTGATACACCTTCGCATGGTTGAGTATTTATGTAGTCCGTTCGAATAGTTACCGCAATGAATGATTCAGAAGTACTGATGAATCCCAATGATCTGGTACAGTTCCTGAAGAAAAATCCTGCTGATTTTACGAAGGAGGACATCATCCGTTTCTGCGAGGAAAATGCAATCGAGATGGTGAACTTCCGGTATGTTGCAGGCGACGGGAAACTCAAGACATTGAATTTTGTTATCTCTTCCAAAGAATATCTGGATACCATTCTCTCTGACGGAGAACGTGTGGACGGCAGCAACATCTTCCCGTTCATTGAGGCGGGCAGTTCCGATCTGTATGTTGTTCCGCGCTACAGCACGGCATTTGTGGATCCGTTTGCAGAAGTGCCGACGCTTGACATTCTCTGTTCCTACTATGACAACGAGGGAAAGCCGCTTGCCTCCTCACCGGAGTACATTCTGCGCTGTGCGCGCGATGCATTTAAGAAGAACACCGGCATGGACTTCAAGTGTCTGGGCGAACTTGAATACTACGTAATCTGTCCCGAAGAAGACCTCTATCCCGGACTGGATCAGAAAGGCTACCATGCGTCCGGCCCCTTCTGCAAGTTTGAAGAGATGCGCACCGAAGCAATGCTGATGGTTGCCCGTGCGTGCGGCCAGATCAAGTACGGCCACTCGGAGATCGGCTGCTTCACCAAGGACGGCTACTACTACGAACAGCACGAGATTGAGTTCCTGCCAACCGACCCGATTCTTGCCGTTGAGCAGATTGTGATCGCAAAGTGGGCACTGCGGATGCTCGGCTACAAGTACGGTGTTGAGGTCTCCTACGCACCGAAGATCACCGTCGGCAAGGCCGGTTCCGGTCTGCACTTCCACATGCTTGCCGAGAAGAACGGCAAGAACATGATGGTCAAGGACGGCCGGCTTTCCGACACGGCAAAGAGGATGATTGCAGGAATTCTGGATGTCGGCGATGCGGTTACGGCGTTCGGCAACCCGATCCCGACCTCCTACCTGCGGCTGGTTCCGCATCAGGAAGCACCGACCTACATCTGCTGGGGCGACCGCAACCGGTCGGTTGTTGTCCGCGTGCCGCTCGGATGGACCGGCTCGACCGATATGGCAGCCGAGGCAAACTTCGGCATTCACCGCAGGGCAAACAAGGCATCCAAACAGACGTTTGAGTACCGCGTTGCTGATGGTGCTGCCGATATCTACGAGACGGTTGCCTGCCTGATTGTCGGTGCGATGCACGGCCTTGCCATGCCCGATGCACTGGAACAGGCGAAGAAGCTGTATGCAAGCGGCAACATCTTCAACAAAGAGTATGCGGCCTTCTTAAAGACGCTGCGCCAGCTTCCGACCTGCTGCGATGAGTCGGCGGATGTGCTTCTTGCAAAGCGTGCGCTCTTTGAGGCGGACGGCATCTTCCCCGCAGGCGTCATTGATGCACAGGCAAAGAAGCTGAAGGCGTTCGGCGACAAGGGATTATCCGACAGTCTGCTTGGCAACACGGATGCATTCGCCGAGATTGTTGCACGCTACCTCCACGTGGCGTAACCCGTTCCTTTCTCTTTTTTTGATTATGCGGCGTGCAAAGAATGTGCAGTATCCGGCACTCGTCCCCGGCTGTGCGACAGGTGAGATTACTGTCCGGCTCACGTTTCCGTTCCGTCATCTGCATCACAGTTTTACCATTGCGGTGCCGCGTGCGCTGTATGAGGGTGCACGGTCATCGGGAAAGACCGCGCGTGTTCCCGCAGGCATCGGTGATGCCTGGCTTGCCGGGTATTACACGGCGTTTACCTCTGATCCGGCGCTTGTGCCGTTTTACCGGATACTGCTGTCGGAACT
>DALTYF010000143.1 GCA_029986195.1 Methanocorpusculum sp.
GGCCGAATGTCCCTATTCCCCTCCCCCGCAGACCCCGCAGGCGCCTTTCTCCGCCTGCGGTCCCTCCGGCCTTGAGGCCGCATATACCGGAATAGATGTAACCGGCGCATCGTATGACTTCATCATCACCGCATTCCCCGGTGAACCCTCGGCACGAAAGATCGTCCTGCCCTTCCGGTCCGACCTCGTCGAAACGCTCGGCATTACTACCGGGGACATCGTCACCGGCAGACCGACCGGTGCCGGCTGCCCTGTCCAGCATGTAATCAAAGTCCTTGAGGCCGACCCGGTCTCCGGTCTCATCACCGGTCACGTCGTCGGCCCCGCATTTGCACGGGGAAACAGCGACGCCATTGACCTCAAGCACTATCATATGATAGGCTTTGAAGGAATCGCAAACGTCGTCCGGAAAACACCGGAGTTCGGTCTCCGGATGCCGTTCCTTCCCGGTGTCTGCATGATGCACCGGACACACACCGGCGTTGTCAACATGATCATGCAGAAATCCTACGGACTCCATGTGAGAGTAGAGGGAATCGTGATTCTATGAAATCCATCGAAAATATCAATACAAAAATCTCCGCGGGCACGGCAGTTGTCTGGACCGCATCCGAGTTCAAGAAACATATCCGTACCGGAGAAGCCATAACGCCTGAGGATGTCGATGTTGTCACCTGCGGAACATTCGGTGTTATGTCCGGCACCGCAGCAGTCCTTGCCTTTCAGGCAGCCCCTGCGGGTTCGTTTACCCATGCCAAACATCTGACGCTGAACGGAGTTCCGGCACACATCGGGCCGTGCCCGAACGAGAGCAACGGTCACGTGGACGCCATGGTCTACGGAACCGCACCGTCAGACCGCACCGGATACGGCGGCGGTCATCTGTTTGCGGATCTCGTCGCAGGAAAATCCGTTGAGGCGGTGATCGAAACCGATACCGGAACAATCACCAGACAGATCACCCTTGCCGAGATGTCCTCGGCAAAGATGATCGTCACCCGCGGCGCCTTCAAAAATTACCTGGCCTTCGTGAACCCGGGCGGGGATGCGATCACCACGATCTTTTCCGTTCTGCCGATGCAGGGAAACATGCGGGAAGCAACATTTTCCGGATGCGGTGAGATCAATCCGCTGGAAAATGATCCGGAACTCCGGTATCACACTCCCGGAACTGCGGCGCTTGTCAACGGTGCGCCGGGTATCATCCTTGGTACCGGCACGCGGACCTCCGCGGCAAAACCCAATCTTTCCCTCGCTGCCGACATGCGGCAGATGGATCCGAATCTCATGGGCGGATTCAAAATGGTCTCCGGATGTGAGTGTCTCACCTCGGTTGCGACCGCGATTCCCGTGACGGACAGCGCCGCTATTGCGGCGCTGTCCGTTCTCGATGAGAATATCCCTCTGCCGGTTGCCAATGTCGCGAACCGGACTGCGTTTGATGCCGCAACCTATGCCGATGCCTGGAGCGGGGATGCCCGCGTCCGTGCCTCCCCGGATAGCTGCAAAACTCCGGACTGCACCCGGTGTCGCGACCTCTGTCCCCGCGAGGCGATACGGCCTGACCTGACGATTACGAAATCCTGTATGGGCTGTCTGACCTGTGTTGCGGTCTGCCCTGACCATGCCTTTTCGGCAAAGACCGGATCGCTTCACACCGCGTCCGGCAGCATTCCGATTGTGCTGCGGCAGTCCGATCGGGCACGGGGAGAGCTTGCGGCGCTGCTGCTGCGCAACAGAATACGAGCCGGCAACTGGAAACTGGGAGGTGTTCTCTGATGGGTGACTACACGCTTCGTTGTGTGGCCGGGGGTGAGAGCCTGCCGGAACAGTACACGCTTTCCTGTAAGGAACATGCCGGTCTCATCCGGACGGAGTACGCGGCCAAACAGTTGACCGTCCGTCCGGAACTGCCGGGTATTTTCCGGTACATCGATTGGCTGCCGGTTCACGGAACGCTCCCCACCCGGGCACGGTCGGTGACATTCCGCAGCGAGTCGCTCTGCCGTGAGCTTGGTCTGCCGAATCTCTGGGTGACGTTTACGGGTTACTATCCCGAACGTGACTGTTTTGTTGCGACGGGATCGTTCAAGGAACTTGAGGCGCTGCCGACCACCGTTCGCCTCGCCGAGAACGGCGGGGGAACGCTGGTCGTTGCATCCGCCGGAAACACGGGCCGGGCGTTTGCCCAGATGGCGGCGGAGTTCGGGACACCGGTTATTATTGTAGTGCCGGAGACGTCGGCGAAGAGTCTCTGGACGGTGACGGAGCCCAGACAGTCGGACGCGATCAAACTGATCACCGTCCGGGGCGATTACACGGATGCGATTGCGGTCGCAAACCGTATCACGGAGCGTCCGGGATATGTGCCGGAGGGCGGGGCGAAGAATGTCGCCCGCCGTGACGGTATGGGAACCGTGATGCTGGATGCGGCGGTGACGATTGGTCGCATGCCGGATCATTATTTCCAGGCGGTGGGTTCCGGTACCGGCGGCATTGCGGCCTGGGAGGCTGCAATGCGGCTTGCGGCCGATGGCCGGTTCGGCAGTGAGGTGCCCCGGCTGCATCTTGCACAGAATCTGCCGTTTGTTCCGATGGTGCATGCCTGGAAGGAACGGAGGGCGTTGTTGCTGGAACGGGATATGCCGGATGCGGCAGAGGCGATTGCGCAGGTGTCGGCGCCGGTTCTGACGAACCGGGCGCCGCCCTACAGTATGCCGGGCGGTGTGTTTGAGGCGATGATGTACTGCGGCGGCGATATGTATGCCGTCAGCAATGCGGATGCGAGGGATGCGGGCCACCTCTTCTCCGATGCGGAGAATGGTATCGATCTGGATCCGGCAGCAGCGGTTGCAACCGCTGCACTGATCTCTGCGGTCAACTGCGGAGCAGTTGACCGCAGGGATACGATTACGCTGAACATCACCGGCGGCGGGTACGCACGGGTTCGCGAGGAACTCGGTGTCTTTCCGGTTCCGGTGACGGCAACGGTGAATGCTGACGAGGTGCCGGAGGTATGAACGAGGAGATTGTGCTTCGCGTTCTTGCGGAGCAGGGGATTGATCTTGTTGCGTCGTTGCCATGCGATAAGAACAAGCGGCTGACGGCTCTGCTGCCGACGAAGTTTCCGGTGATGGATCTGGCCCGCGAGGAGGACGGTGTGGGAATTTGTGCGGGCGCGTATCTCGGCGGCAAGAAACCGGTGATGTCGATTCAGAGTTCGGGTCTGGGGAATATGCTGAATGCGCTGATGTCGCTGTCACGGGTCTACTCTCTGCCGCTGCCGATTCTTGCAAGCTGGCGGGGCGTGTGCAACGAGGCTATCTGTGCGCAGATTCCGTTCAATGCACCGCTGCCGAATCTTCTGGATGTGTACGAGATTCCGTACCGGATCTTTTCGACGGGTGAGGATCTGGAAGGGCTTGGTGAGGTGATTGCAGGGGCATACGAGAAGTGCACGCCGTGCGTTGCGCTGATCAAGCCGTCGTGCTGGGAGCCGCAGGAGCCGGTTGAGATTGCGTATCCGCCGCGAGAAGCACCGGCGCGGACGCTGGTGCTTCCGGGGTATGGGAAGCCTGAGATGAAACGGCAGGATCCGATCCGGGTGGTTGCGGATGCGGATACGGATACGGTTATTGTTTCCAA
>DALTYF010000144.1 GCA_029986195.1 Methanocorpusculum sp.
CTTTTCACCGATGAGGGCTGCATAGGATGCGCCCGATTTCAGTGCCGAGGAGAGCTGTGCCCCAAAACTCCGGTCCATAACGTCCATGACGACTGTAACTCCCGCCGCCCGGAACGCGGCGGCTGCGGTGTATGCCGCAGTCCGCGTCCCGGGCGTTGCAACGACCGCAACAACCGGTGCCGCCTCCGGGACAACTTCGCCGAGCGAGACCATGACGCGGTCAAAGCCGATTGCAAATCCGCAGCTCGGGACATCCTTGCCGCCGAACAGATGCGCGAGGCGGTAGACGCCGCCGCCGAGGATCTGGTTTTCGGCGCCGAGGTTGTCGGCGAATCCTTCAAAGACCATGCCGGTATAGTAGTCGAGGCCGCGGGCGATGCCGAAGTTCTGAACGAAGGGGATGTTCTGGGCGGCGAGGTAGCGGAAGGTCTCTTCGATGCGTTCCTTCTCCGGAATGTCTCCCGTAACCGCCCAGACTTCGTCGAGGGTTGCGGCGGTGATGAGCCGGACAAGGGGGTCATAGAGGTCGGCGTGACCGATTGCGGCAAGCGTGGTCTGGAGAAGGTTCGTGTCGCGTTTGTCGAGAGCCGCCATGACCTTCTTCTGTTCAACCGCGTCGAGGCCTGCGAGCATGTATTTCATGGGGGCGAGGTGGCCGATTTTGAGGATGAACCGGACGCCGGAACATTTGAGGAGTTCGTAGGCGAGGGCGATGACTTCGGCGTCGGCTGCGGCGGAGTCTGCGCCGATCAGTTCACAGCCGAACTGCCAGAACTGCCGGTACCGTCCTTTCTGGGGGCGTTCGTACCGGAAGCATTCGGCGAAGTAGAACCAGCGGAGGGGTTTGGGGGCGACCTGGGCTTCGTTGACGTAGGCCCGGACGACGGCGGCGGTGACTTCGGGGCGGAGTGCGATTTTTCTGCCGCCTTTGTCTTCGAAGGCGTACATTTCCCCGATGATTCCTTCGCCGGATTTGAGGGTGAAGAGTTCCTGCTCTTCAAACATGGGGGTCTGGACTTCGCCGTAGCCGAAGGACTGGGCAACAGTTCTCATGCGGCGTTCGATGTATCTTCGCTGTGCCATTTCTGCGGGAAGGAAGTCCCGCGTTCCGCGTGGTTTTTGCAGCATTATTGTTTCCTCTGAGGGTTTTGCCGGGGAGCTGCCCCGGTAAGGCGCTGAAGTGCTGATTCGTTTCCTTTCCATACGTCGCCCCGGGTGATTCTTGACTGGAGATAGAGGGCGAGGAGGACAAGTCCGCAGCCGAGGTAGAGGAGGGTGGTGTCGGCAAGGCCGGCAACTGCGGCGGCGAACCATCCGAGGGCAGTAAAGAGGACTCCCTGATAGGCGGCTTTGCGGTAGCCTGCAAGGCCGGTTCTGGCGTAGATGCGGGTGTCCCGCAGCCAGAGGAAGGAGACGACGACCGCACCGAAAGCGACGACGTAGGTTATCGGATCAACGTACATGAATGGTTAGTATTTGGCGTGAATGGTCTTTAAGATGGGGGTTTGGGGGGCGTTGTTCCCCAAGTGCAACCGTGTTCTGCGTATCTGGCAGGAGGGAGTGTCAGCGGTTTTGTATATTTGCTTCCCCGAAGGTATTGCACGATGATTTTTCAGGAATACGTTTCATTTTTTTGTTTACCTTGCACAAATCAGAATCAATCTGTTGAACACAACCTGACATCCCTCCAAAAAACGAAGAATTGCAGAGACAAAGGGAAAACCGGGTTCAATCATAGATACTTGCTTCCCCTGCGGTCCCCAACAGATCGGCACAGTATCGGTATATCCTTCCTGTTTGGCACGTATCTGAATGATATTATACAGATTTTTCATGTCCCGAATCTGATCTTCCGTCACATCTGATGGACATTCAGCACCCTCAACGGTAAAATACAGATACCCGTCCACACCTATCCCAACGAACACATTCGCATGGAAATCTAAGAAGAAGTCACCGAGGGTTATATTTTTCACTGTTTCTGTCCCGTCTTTTTCGATATACCGGACATTTGGTATCAGGATTTGTTTCTCCTCATCGGTGAGCTGGCGTGGATCATCTTCCCATTGCCCGGTTAATTGATTATAGTTTTTCCCTCCTCTGTGCAGTGCATCCATGACACCATGCCATATCGGCTCAAAGGCTGTATCAGAATATACATGATCGGCCAGTTCATAATCCGGTTCCGCTTGTTCATAGCCTTCTCCGATATCGAAATCCCCGCCCTTGTCACCAGCTGCTACCGTTCCGCACCCCAGCAGAATCAGTCCAATACAGAGAAGCGGCTTCCAAGCCGGAACTCTTTTCTTCGTAATACTTTTCATTTTTTTGATGTATATCGCACAAAAGAGAATCAATCTGTTGAACCCGGACTGACATCCCTCCAAAACGCGAAAAATTGCAGAGACAACGGGGAAACCGGGTTCAATCCCAGATATTTGCTCCCCGTGCGGTTTTGTGTTTTTTCCATGTATTCAGCGGGTGTCCCGGGCAAAATCACAAACCCCGAAGCACCCGATCGGAATCGTTCGCAACGTTCAGACATGCCCGGACCGATCAGAGATCAAAGAAAGGAGTGAGCAGTATGCCCAATCCGAGCAGAATCATCACAAAAACGACACAGCAGGCAACGACAAGAAGAGTTTCTTCGGTAATTGTGAATTCCATCATTTTAATCCCGCCACAGGTACAGATTACCCATCCCACTCAGAGTATATGCCCTTGCAGAGGCGGATCCGACACTATTTCTGGAAGGATGAAGTTTCATATGTTTTCCCACACACTGTTATTTATCAGCGATATCTCAATAACCTGTTGAACACAGACTGACACCTTCTCCGCAAAACGGAAAACATCTGCTGATGTTCTCTTATATGCAGGGAGAAGTGTCCGGATTTTTCCTGATTCCCCAGTCCCATTATTCCCTGCTGAATGAAGCAACGGCGATGCTGTGTTCTCTTGCGCTGATCGGTTACGGAAAACATTTTCTTGAGTTCCACAATCCACAGACCGAGTACCTTTCGGAGTCCTCGTTCACGGTATATATTTTTCATCAGTCCTGGCTTGCGGTATTTGCTCTGTTTCTCTTTTCGATAACGGACAATACGGGTGTTCAGATCGCCGGAATTATCGTCCTGACGTTTGCCGCGACGTATTCTTGCCTACGAATGATTGTCATTGATCGGATTTCAGCCCACGATTCGCACGGCAGAACCGTACTCACTGCTTCGCAGAAACACACGGAAACTCAGGATTTTATGGGCAACACCAGCCGGAGAAACGGTAAATTCCGACAGGGAGTGTGCATACAGCAGAATGAAGTTTCATGCGTTTTCTCCCCCACAACCTGCGGAGACAAACGGGACCCCGGGTTCAATCAGGGGCAGGTGCTTTCCTTGCGGCTCCCGGAAGACCGGCACTGTACCGGTATCCCTGTTCTCAGCCGATACCGGAATGCAATACTGCACAACTGCTCTTCTGCTCCATACGCTGCTCTCATTGGACAGATCGGATAATCCGTACACCCCGCAGGTCAGGACCTCTATCTCTGAACCGGCAGACCAGTTTACCGGAACGATCCCGGTGGCATGAATTCCGCGATAATCCCACA
>DALTYF010000145.1 GCA_029986195.1 Methanocorpusculum sp.
TGAACGGTGAAACCTATACGCGGGAAGCCGACATGGCTGTTCGGCGGAATTTTCTGCCGCTCAAAACAAACGGTACTGCACAGATAGTTCTTCCCTGTTTCTCCTCCCTTGGCATGGAGTGGTCGACGGAGGCGACCGAGGGTCTGCATGTCACCGAAAGCTGGCATGTCAATCCTCTTCCGCCGTACGGGAAGAACCGGGGAAATTATGTCTGCACGATAACGGCGAATGAACCGGGTGTCTATCTCTTCCATGCGAGCTACCTCTGGTACGGTAAGGATGCACCGTTCGCAGAGTACTCTGCCATCCTGCTGGTTTCGGATACGTCCGGGGTCTCAGGGATAACGGTGGAGTATCAGGACGGCGGAGAGTACCTCCTTACCCCGGAACTTCTGGACATTACGTTTCAGGAAATGCTCGTGACTCCCTCTGCGCCGTCCCCACCCTCCCCGCAGACTGCAACGCCTACTCCTGTCTCCTGAACCTTTGTCCGGCATCCTCTGCTGCAGAAGTGATCCGGTAAAACTTTTCTTTTTTCTCTTTCCTCTCCTCAACCAGACTGTCACTTGAGAGCCGCACCAGATCCCACCCCACCCTTCACCCCGTAATATTCAGCCGTACGGCGATCTCCTTCTGCGTTGTTCCCGCATGATCCAGAATATCCAAAAACACCCGCCCGGACTTTTCCTGCGAGAGAACCGCCGCGACGATCCGATCCGTTTTTGTTTTCGCATCCGCCGGATAGTACCGTGTTGTTTTGTGAAATTCCCGCCGGATCACTTCTCCTTCCTGTATCAAGCGCTTCAGCTGATACACCACTGATCCCCGCGAAAATTCTGTTGCCGCAACCAGATCCGTTTCCCGGCAACCTGGACGTTTTTTGATCTCTGCGAGCACGATACCGGTCCGTGACGCAGGGTTTGCCGGAACTTCAGGGGATCGGGCGTAACCGAGAACCACGAGCACCGCCACGCAGACGATTGGAATCGCCCCTGCAATCCAAGAGAATCAGCTGTCCGGGATCTAATCCCTCCGCCGACTGGCGGGGCATAGGTCGGGGCCATCGTCCCGGCGGAGGTCGGCAGAGCCGTCCTGACGGGTGTTGCCGTGTGGGCAGCTGAGGTGTTCTCAACCGTCGGCGGAACAGTTGGTGTCTCCAGCGCACAACACAGCCCCGGCAGTATCAGCAGTGCCATTAGTGCAACAGCGAAAAAAATGCGGAGAAGATCCAAACGCACAATGAAACACTGGTTGCGAGTTAGCGTGCATAAACTCTGTGATCATGCTCCCGCTCGAACCCTCATCACAACGATTATGTGTTCTCCTCACCGCTCAACCGTACACAATCAATCAGCATGAAAGCCACTGAAGGAATTTCTCCAAGAGTACAGGAAAAATGTGAGAACAGTCTGTTCCCCGGGTACGCCGCGGAACACCGGTTCCGGTTATTTTTTCAGAATAGGTACCTGAATCTCCGTAAGCCAGTCTGCCACGTCCTCTTTGTTCCAGATGCCGTCGATGTAGCTTTCGCGGGGAGGTTCATCCGTCGTCTCGAATCCGTTCTCCTCGATCCACTTGAACACATACGCATACGCCTGTCCGAGATGTTCGTATGCTCCCTTGTGCATCACCGAGACGACCGTTACTGCGGGAATGGTTTTGAAGATGATATCGCCCACATCAACTCCCTTCTCCTCAACCGCCTGGCAGTAACTCAATGTTGATGTCGTGGTCCCGGTACTCGCGGTCAAGGTCGACCCGGAAACAGTAGTCAGGTGTCACGCACTTCAGATGCGGTTTTGCCTCGGCCACCGCTTTTCCGATTGCCGGGATCAGTTCCATACAGGTTTCGTAGGTCGGAATGCAGGCTTTCTTTGAGAAGACGATGTATTCCGGAATTTCTTTGATGATTGCCGAATAGGTCATAGCAGACTCCGTGCCTCTTCCTGAAAGAATAAACTCAATGCAGGAGAGCTGGTGTTGTGTGTGTGCAAGATCGGTTTCGAGTTCGGCTTTTCGTCTCAGCAAAATCTCTGCGGCATCCCTGCCGGATCGGATCGCTTTGATCTCCGCAACCGACAGCCCGGCCTGCCGGAACGACTGAATGTCGTGGAGCTGCACGAGCTGTTCGGTTGTGTAGTAGCGGTAGTTGGTGACGAAGTCAACTCTTTGTGGTTTGAGGAGTCCCTCTTCATCATAATAGCGAAGCGTCTTGATCGTTGTTTTGCTGAGTCTGGAAAAGTCGCCGATGCGAAACATCTGCTTCACCTATATCTGTATCCTGTTTTTGGGTGTAAAGTGTTTCAAGTCTCCTTTCGGGGAAGAGTTGAAAATGTTTTATGGGAGAGTTTCAAAAAATACGTATGCTGTCCGGCTCACGCATAGCCGGGGGGATGCTCGTCTTCCCTGTCGGATTTTTCCGTCTCTTCACATTTTTTGCGCCGTAGAACTTTTCATAAAATATCGTAAAGTTCTCTTCGCACTTTTTCACGAGGCCCGGGTCCACGTTTTCCAGCGGAATGTTTCTGCCAAGTTCTGCTGCAAGAATTTCCACGAGCTGGAAGATCGAGTCCGGCGTCATTTTGATCTGGCTCTCCTTTCCTGAGTAGAGCATCATCTTCATGTCAACGATCCAGTATGCGTTCTCGCCTTCGCGTTTGTAGGTGTTGACATCCACCGTGTGCCAGTCCTCATCCATGGTTCCCGACGACAGTGTGTATGCCTGCTGGACACGGTTGCCGTAGAGGGCAGTCAGGTGCTGAATGATCCACACCGCACTCCGGCTCTTCTCCTCCTGTATTGCATACAGCAGATCCTCAAAGAATGCCGCGGAGTTCACGTGACATGCCGTCATCAACGACCATGGTTGCTGCGGGCCCGAGCAGCATCGACATTGCGTTTACCATGCGGGGGAATGTCTTGCGGTCGATCGGGTCCACCAGATGATACTCAAACACCTCGCGGATCGGATCCAGCAGTGCCGGAGTCTTTTCGAGAATGTCGGCGAGTTGCGCCAGATCCTTCAGAAACTGTTCGGGGACGGCCTTGTGCGGACGGTCAGGCTCGTTCTGTTCCTGAACTTCCGGTTTTGCTGTTGTCTCTTCGGTCTTTGCTGCTGTTTTTGGTTTTCTGGTCCGTTTCTTTGGTGCGGTGACCGTCGGTTGCGGTTCCTGACCCTCTCGTTCCGCAGTCTCAGTCTCTGATATGAGTGGCGCATCCTCAGTCATTTGCTAGAGATATGGGTTTCCGGCAGGCAAAATAGCATCGGAACATCTTCCGGAACCCTGCGATGGTTTTATCTTTTCCTCCGCCATCTACTTCTCATACATAACAAATGCGTGTGTGTATTGGTGGTGATTGCCGCAGTTCTGATTTTTCTGCCGGCAGTCTCCGCTGCTGATGGTGTGAATTCACCGGGGTACATTGATGTGTCCTCCAACCCGTCCGGTGCCCTGGTGTATGTTGATGGTACCTACGAGGGATCGACGCCGACTACGGTCACGGTTGAGTCGGGTTTCAGCCATTCGGTGGAGGTCACCTATGTCGGGTACAACAGCTACTCTACCTATGCGTCTCCCGATTCCGGTGAG
>DALTYF010000146.1 GCA_029986195.1 Methanocorpusculum sp.
CCATGACCATCTTGGTACACATCATCTTCTTACCGGTGTTGTGTTCGGTCTGCATTAAGCGGTTGATAAGTCTCTCGACGATTGCCATCTGGGACTTGGTGAACTGCTGCTGGGTAAGTCTACCGCAGGAACTTGGAACCTCGGTAGAGGAAATGGTGATGTAGCGGACAAGGCCCTGGTCCTTGACGACGACTTCGGAGGTATCCCACTTGTTGAAGAGCAGGATCTTGGATGTTGCTTCTTCTGCCATGATGATTATCTCCGTGCCTTCTCCTGACGTCCTAAGACCAGTTCATTCAGCGTAACACCGTTGACGGCGGTAACGACGAAACGGACTCCCGGAATATCACCCATGGAACGTCCTGCACGACCACCGATACCACAGATGGTGACTTCGTCGTGTTCATCGATGAAGTTGATTGCACCGTCGCCGACTGCGAATGCAGTAACCTGACGACCGTTTTTGATCAGCTGAACACGAACGCACTTTCTGATTGCGGAGTTCGGCTGTTTTGCTTCAACACCGACCTTCTCTAAGACGATTGCACGTCCGAGCGGTGCGCCCTCAAGCGGGTCTGCCTTCAGCTTCAGCTTAAGCGCTCTGCGCGCATAAACTGAGTCGCTCCACCGGAATTTCTTGGCGGAACGGACAAGCTTTCTTGCTGCGAATTTTCCCTGTCCCATTAAATTACCTCAGTTACAGTAGATTTTTGGATAGATGAATCTTGTAACACAGTCGCCTGTGCTGGTGTTTCCCGAAAAAAAACGTGCACGTAGATTTCCGGGAAACTATTCCTCTGTTGGAATATTGTGAATGCGGGGGAAGGGTCTTTGAGAGATAGCCTTCCCTTGCATGTTCCTATACTTATGAGCAGGCTGTCCTAATAATATTAATGGGAGATTGTGTCCTGCGGGAGCAGTACCTCTTCCGGTTTTTTCTGACTGCCGAAAAGCTGCGGAGAGAGTGTGCAGGCATAACTTCCTGCATGGGTAAAGGTGATCCGATCGCCTGGTACAGCACGTGGAAGCCGGATGTTTTCTGCGAGGATATCTGAGGCGGTGCAGAGGTTGCCGACGATGTCCACCACTTCGGTTTCCGCGGTCGCTGCGTCCGAGGTGATCCGCCAGGCATCTTTTACGGTGAAGAGCGGTTCTGCTGCTGCGTGACCGTCACCGGCGAACACGGAGACTGCCGGACGGAAAAATCCGTTGAGCCCTCCGGCTACGATGAGATAGGTTTTGCCGCGGGATCGTTTGATGTCGAGTACTTCGGTGGTGTAGGTGCCTGCTTCGCAGACAAGGAACCTGCCCGATTCGATCAGGAGGGTTGCGGATATCCGGGACTGGTAGGCTGCGATGAGTTCAGAGACGCGTTTTCCGAGTACATCAAGGTTTACGGGAACGTCCGCCTCCTGATAGGGAACACCGATACCGGAACCGAAGTTGATGAAGGAAAGAGGATGTCCGATCTCCTGCTGGATGCGGACGGCAAGCCGGAAGACGTTTTCATAGTACCGGGCAATCTTTTTCCAGTCCAGTTCCTGGGATTGTACGTGCACATGGATAACGGTTATTCTAACTGCGGAGAAGGCGGTAAGTGCATCGCCGGTACAGAGTTCCTCGTCGATACCGAACTTGGACGGACGGTAAGCCGGGAGTGCCGTGCATGGTGAAGTCCGGGTTGATGCGGATACCGACGTAATTTCTCTGAAGTGAAGACACAGTATTTAGTCTGCATGGTGAAGTCCGGGTTGATGCGGATACCGACCTCCTGCACGATGCCCCGATCTTTCGCAAGCCGGTTGATCAGCCCGAGTTCCCGGAAGCTGTCGGCGATGAGAACACAGTGACCGAAGGTTTCGGTCAGATCGGACAGGGTTTTTCCGGGACCCGAGTAGTAGATGTGTCGGGGGGAGACACCGTTTGCGCGTGCGAGCAGGACTTCATTTTTGGAGGCTGCATCCGCACCGACGTTGCAGGATGCGATGCAGCGGACAAGCGGCGGATACGGGTTTGCTTTCAGGGAGTAGAGTATGGTAAACTGCGGGAAGGCGGTTTTGAGTTTTTGTATATTGCCGCAGATGCGGGTTGTATCGTAAACATATGCGGGGGTGTTCATGCGTAGTAGTATGTCATCTCTACCTCTATTATTATAGTTTCCCGCGAGCAATATGTGGTCAACTATGAGTACCCGGATCTTTAAGGAAACACACTTTGATGCGTCCCACCGGCTGATGCATTACGAGGGGAAATGTTCCCGCCTGCACGGCCACCGCTGGGAGGTCGAGGTCTGGATGGAAGGAACAATCGATGCGACATCGAAGATCCTTCTGGACTATAATATTATCAAGCAGGTGGTGGAGGTGTATGATCATCAGGTGATTTTGAACAAGGACGACCCGATGGTCAAAGCCCTGTCCCCGTTCCAGCTGCCGGTGCTGACGGACGGGGATCCGACCAGTGAACTGCTTGCGGCAGATATCCGGGAGCGGGCTAAACCGGTTCTGCGGGGAAGCGGGCGTGGATGCCCGGGTAACACGCGTACGGGTCTGGGAGTCGGACGGCTGTTACGCGGAGGTGGATGCGGAGTGAGAATCACTGAGTCGTTTGTAAGTTTACAGGTGAGGGGCTGCAGCAGGGAATGCCCTGCATGTTTGTGCGGTTTGCAGGATGCAATCTCCACTGTGCGTGGTGCGATACGCGGTACTCGCTGAATAATTCGCAGGGTGTTGAGATGACCGCCGAGGAGGTTATGCAGGCGATGATTGCGTCAGGAATGCGATGTGTCTGCATTACGGGCGGCGAGCCGCTGCTGCAGAAAGAGGCGCTTGTTCCGCTGATTGCGGCGATTCATGAGGCGGGTGTCTTTGTGGATATTGAGACGAACGGTACCATTCCGTTTGGTGAGGTGCAGGAGTATGCGTCCGTCTGTATGGATGTAAAGTGTCCGTCGTCGGGAGAGATGAGCGATCTGTCTCTGCTGGATTCTCTGACTCCTGTGGATTCGGTGAAGTTCGTGATCGGGGACGAGGCGGATTATCTGTATATGGTTGAGGTTCTGGCGGCACACCCGGATCTTCGTGCGCCGGTCTGCATCACACCCGTGTTCGGGACGGATGCAAAGTGGCTGATTGAGACGATTATTGCGGAGAAGCTGCCGGTCAGGTTCCAGCTGCAGCTGCATAAGGTGGTGAATATTCCATGAAAAAGGCGGTGTGCCTGCTTTCGGGCGGGATGGATTCAACCACGCTTGCGTACGTTGCAAAGGATATGGGCTATGAGATTCTGGCGCTGCATATGAACTACGGGCAGCGGACAGAGACAAAGGAGCGGGAGTGTGCACAAAGGATCGCAGAGCATCTGGACGCGGTGGATTTTGTGGAGATTTCACTTGATTACTTTACGAAGTTCGGTGCAAGCAGCCTGACGGATATGACGATTCCGGTGGAAGAGGGAACGGTTGGCAGAGCCGATCATCCGAATACGTATGTGCCGTTCCGGAATGCGAATCTGATTGCGATTGCAACGTCCTACTGTGAGGCCCGCAACGGCGATGCGGTATTTATCGGGGTGCAGTCGGCGATC
>DALTYF010000147.1 GCA_029986195.1 Methanocorpusculum sp.
CCTGCGCAACGATGACACCATCCAACGACCATTTGATGCCCCGCCGGTCATGGTGAATTATTTTTACCGCGAACAGATCAAACAGTCCGCAACAAAGGAGGGACGAACATGCCCGAACTGCCGGAAGTAGAAACCGTCAGACGTATTCTGGAACCACAACTGAAAGAACGCAGAATCTCTGATCTGACGGTGAACCGTCCGGAAATCATTGCTCATCCGACTGAGGATGTTTTTACGCATGCAGTGATCGGATCCGTGATTGTACGCATGGGCAGACGGGGAAAATATCTCTCCCTGCATCTGGACAACGGGAATACCATTCTGCTCCATCTGCGAATGACCGGCCAGCTCCTGGCAACACCTGCGGAGTTTCCCGCAGAAAAACATACCCACCTGATCTTTCATCTGGATGACGGAACCGAACTCCGGTTTCTTGACACCCGGCGTTTCGGGCGCTTCTGGCTGCTGCAGAAAAATGAAGAGGATATCTGGAGCGGGGTCCGAAAACTTGGTCCGGAACCTGATTCCTTTGACCCGCAGCTGACGCCCGCATGGCTGCGGGAAAAAATCGGCAGAAGCCGCAGGCCCGTCAAGGAATGTCTGCTGGATCAGCATACCGTTGCCGGTATTGGAAATATCTACGGGGATGAGATTTTGTTTGCGGCAAAAATCTGTCCGGCACGTCCCGCCTGTTCATTGAAAGATCCGGAGTGGCAGACACTTGCCGCCGTGATTCCTGCGGTCCTGCAGAAAGCAGTTGAGGACAACCGCATGACGCTGGAGGAGTATCTGGAAGGGCGGGGAAAGGAGTACCGAAACGATCCGTTTCTGCAGGTGTACGGACACGAGGGAGACGCCTGCCCGTGCTGCGGTGCGGCACTGAAACGAATTGTACTCTCCGGAAGAAGCAGTGTGTATTGCGCAAACTGCCAGCCGGAACAGAGACATTCAGAAAAAAAAGAGAAAAACCGGCGGGATGCAGCCCGCCGCAGATAGTTTTTTACACAGCCTGATTCACAAGGCCCTGCTTTACCTGCGACATGCCCATAGGAGAAACCGTCTCCGCAAGCACCTTCATCAGGATACCAAGACCCTGTACCAGCTGCTCATCCTCGATCACCAGCGGCGGCATAATCTTCACCACCGTATCCTCGCGGCCCGACAGCTCAAGGATCAGACCCTGCTCAAAGCAGGCTTTGCGGATCTTCTGCGTCGTTCCGCAGGGATATGACCCCATATCAATACCCCACATCAGACCGAGACCCCGGAAGGTCAGTGACGGATCGATCAGCCGCAGACGGGATGCGAGGAACTCCTCCACAATCTTTCCCTTCCGCATCGTCTCCGCCTCCAGATCATGGGCAAGCATGTACTCGATTGCCGCCTTTCCGGCAACGAACGCCAGCTGGAACCCGCGGAACGTCCCGTTGTGCTCTCCCGGCAGGAGAACATCATACTCCGGTTTCACGAGAGCAATCGAACACGGCATACCCATACCGCCGATCGACTTCGCCATCACCACAATATCCGGCACAATACCCGCACGCTCGAACGAGAAGAACGAACCCGTTCTGCCGCAGCCTGTCTGGATATCGTCAAGGATCAGCAGCATATCATGCTTGTCGCACAGTGCCCGGGCATCCCGGAGCCACTCGTTTGACAGCACATTAATACCGCCCTCTCCCTGCACCGCCTCAACAATCAGTGCCGCAGGTTTGTCCACACCACTGTGATCGTCCGTCAGCAGCATATCCATGTAGGCGATCGTATCAAGACCCGGCATCATGGACGGATGCGGAACATGCGTCACGTTCCCGAGCGCCACACCACAGGCGTCGCGGGCACTGCGTTCGGTCGTCAGAGCAAGCGAGCCGAGCGACATTCCGTGGAACGCACCCATCAGGGCAAGCACATTCGATCTGCCCTTCACTTTCCGTGCGATCTTGAGGGCAACCTCGACCGCATTCGTACCGGTTGGTCCCGGGAACAGAACCTTATAGTCGTATCCCCGCGGGATCAGAACCTTGTTCTCCAGACACTCGATGAACTCCCCCTTTGCAACCGAGTACATATCCAGCCCGTGCAGAAGGCCGTCGCCCATCAGATATTCAACCACTTTTCCCTTGATATAGTCATTATTATGACCATAGTTGCAGCTTCCTGCTCCACAGAGGAAATCGATGTATTCTTTCCCATCCTGATCGATCAGTACTGACCCTTTCGCTTGCGAAAAGACTACCGGATATTTTCTGCAGTACGACCTTACGTTGCTTTCGAATGTTTCGAATACCGTGGATTCCATTAAGACTTCATTTGTGTTTCTTAAACCCATAGACCACACCCCCACTTGACTAGGATAGTATGAATTTACAGGCAATCTTACTCTGCAGATTTCGCTGCGCCGAGATTACAGGATCATGTTGCCCCCCTCAGTTCTTAAAGCTGTCCCTCAAAAATAATGGATCATGGCCTGCTGTATGGACATTCAGCGAATATGCGTGGACTTCAAAAAAGCCGGCCACCCCCCGATTCCCCATCCCTGACCCCAGGGGGGTTAAATGATTTTCGGATGAAACATCGTTTCATCAACGTGTCTGCAAAAGCCCGGAACGGGACGCGCACCAGTGAGGAAATACAGAACAGGCAGAGTGAAACGGACGTTTGCCAAAAAAAGGTGTTATTGTTTTCCGACCGTGATCTCATCGTGGTCGTTGACTCCGATAACCTTCTCGCCTGCGGCACGGAGATCGCGGATATAGCGGATGACCTCCTCCGTGAGCATCTCGCCCGGACAGACGAAAGGAATCCCCGGAGGATAGGGAATAATCGCCGAGGCACAGATTCTGCCGGCGCCGGCAGCGAGAGGAATGCGTTCTTTGTCCTGGGGAACGGGGAAGAGGGAAAGTTTTGCTTCAAACACCGTGTTGACCGGTTTTTTACCGGGCGGCGCTGCAGTCCGTCCGCAGCTGATTTCCCGAAGTGCGGTAAGCAGCCGTTCCATATCGGCTTTCGTGTTGCCGATACCGGTCATGCACATGAGAATGTTGCCGGTCGTAAGCTCGGCGAAGATGCCGCGTTCCATCAGCTGGTGTTCAAGCTCTGCCGCGTCCAGTCCTGCGGCACTCATGTCCAGATTGATCTTGGTGATGTCAAGGCTGATGCTGTCTGCGTCATCGAACGGGTTGCCGATAACAGAAAGTCCCGGAATCGTTTTTGCTTCGCGATAAAAGAAGAGGAGAGCATCATACCATTCGATCATGACCTCGCGGCCGTGCTGTTTCAGAATATCTGCGTTGATGTCAAGCGACGCCATCAAAAGATACGAGGGACTGGTTGACTGAATCATCTGGAGTTTGTCTTCAAGTACATACGGGTCAACGAGGTCTGAGTTCAGATTGAGCAGTGCGCTCTGCGTGAACGAGGCAAGGGTTTTGTGAATCGAGTTGACGGTGATGTCGGCTCCCCCGCCCGGACCGCAAAACCGTCCATAGCCGAAAGTTTTGTGAATCGAGTTGACGGTGATGTCGGCTCCCTGCTCTTCGGCAGACTTCGGCATTCCGGCACAACCGGCATCCGAGAAGAACC
>DALTYF010000148.1 GCA_029986195.1 Methanocorpusculum sp.
CCAATCATACCAATGACAGACTCCGAAGACCCGTACTCAACACCGTAGGGAAGAGTTGCAAGCAGCCAGATCAAAAGAACTGCCGGGAAAATGATGAGTCCCGCCTTTCTCAGGAACAGACCACCGTGTTCAAGCGCATGGATAACCACACCTTTCACCGTCGGAATGCGGTAAGGCGGCATCTCAATCACAAAAGAGGACGACTCGCCTTTCATCACTGTCTTCTGCAAAATAAGACCCACAATCAGTGCAACAAGAATACCCAGCAGGTAAAGTGAGAACATCACAAGACCCTGAATCTGCGGAGCAAAGAACGCACCGACCAGCAGAATGAACACCGGAAGCCGCGCGGAACAGGACATGTACGGTGTCATCAGAATCGTCAGTTTGCGCTCCCGTTCCGTCTCCAGCGTACGGGCAGCCATAACCGCCGGAACACTGCATCCGAATCCGAGAATCATCGGAATGAATGATTTTCCGTGCAGACCAATCCTGTGCATAATCCGATCCATGATCACGGCGACACGCGCTAGGTATCCGGAATCCTCAAGGATTGCCAGAAGCAGGAACAGGAGCAGAATGTTTGGCAGGAAGATCACGACCGACCCGACACCTCCGATCACTCCGTCACAGAGAAACGACACAGCCCAGTCGGGCATGCCGGAACCCAGCGACACGCTCACAAACGCAGCAGCATCGCCAAAGACGGTCTCAATCAGATCCATGAACGGTGCCGCAATCGTAAACACGATCTGAAACACCCCGTACATTACCAGAAGGAAGATCGGGAAACCCAGCCACTTGTTGGTAACGAACCGGTCAATACGTTCCGACTGATTCTTACCACCGGAATCTTTGTGGTAACGGACTGCATCGTGAAGGATACCTGCAATATATCCGTAACGCTGATCCGCAAAGATCTCCTGCGTTGATGTTCCAAACATCTCCGTCAGGTGTTTTCTGGTTGATTCAATCCGGGACTTTGCCGCAGCCGGCATCTCCTCTGACGCACCGTGGATCAGACTCTGGATACTATCCCAGCGCGTGTAATCCGGCAGTGTCTCCGTGAGTTCTGCAAGATGTTTCTCCACCTCATCCCCGTAGTGCGGAGGATGCGTGGAAGGACCAGCCCCTCCGAGAATTTCCTGAATCAGCTGATCCTTGCCGGTGTTGTCAATCGCCTCAATACGGACGACCGGAACGCCCAGCATAGCAGACAACTTCTTCGTATCAATAATGACACCCTCGGAATCGGCATATCTATTCAGATTCAGCGCCACAATCAGCGGAACGCCCAGCTCGATTAACTGGAGCGTCAGGTACAAATTCCGCTCAAGATGGGCGGCATCAATAATATTGACCACCACATCCGGCTTTTCGGTGATCAGATACTCAACGGCAATCTCCTCTTCAAGGGACCTGCTGCTCAGACTGTAGGTTCCCGGAAGATCCACAATCTCAAGCGTCGTACCATCATATGTTGCCTTACCGTCCTTTCGCTCAATGGCAACAGTCTTGCCCGGCCAGTTCCCCACATGCTGGCGCATACCGGTTAAATTATTGAAAAGTGTTGTCTTACCGCAGTTTGGATTTCCGGCAAGAGCCACAACGACCCGTTTCTCACTCATGCGGCTAACTCCACCAGAATATTCTCTGCTTCATGGCGGCGGATAGCGAACTGACATCCGCGAACCGAGATCGTCATCGGATCGCCGAGCGGAGCAGCGCCGGTAATACGGATACTGCTTCCTTTCGTCACGCCCAGTTCAAGAAGACGGGAGGTAATTCCGATGTTTGGCCGGACTTCCGTAACGCGGACGGTGTGACCGACGGGAGCGATGGCAAGTGTCCAGACCCCGTCCTTCACCACGGAGATCTGTCCGGCTTCTGCTTTTCTCATCGCGATCTGGCAACCGCGAATACGTACAAACATTGGATCCCCAAGCGGCGCTTTCCCAAGGACCGTCAGATGAGTTCCCCGGGTAACCCCCAGTTCAAGCAGACGTCTGGTAATTTCCGCTCCGTGATGGAGAGATACTACTGTTGCCTGCGAACCACAAGGAATACAGTCCAACGCAACTGATTGAGATGTAATTTGCATATACCAGTGTATCCTGTTAGGAGCGTATATCCTGCTCCCTAACAATTTTTGGATTGCCTGCCATTGCCGAAGATGTTTCGGATTTTTTCAAAATATCCGAAAATTTCTAAAGCAAACGCTCATAATACCCTATGATAAATGATATATCACATGGATGCGATGCCGCAGACAGCACACTGCAAACGCCTCACCATGAAAGAGGAGGATTACCTTGAGGCAATCCTCAACGTCTCACGGGAGAAAGGTTATGCGAAAACCCGGGATGTTGCAGACGAGCTGGAGCTCTCACCACCCTCGGTTGTGGAGATGTTTGCAAAACTCGATCGGAAAAAACTGGTTGTGTACCGCAAGTATGAAGGGGTAACACTTACGGCTGCGGGCAGAACCATAGCCGAGCAGATCAAGTACCGCCATGATGTACTGGTCGGATTTCTCCGGCTGATCGCAGTTCCGGAGGATATTGCAACCAAGGATGCCTGTTTCATGGAGCATGAACTCAACGCGGAAACAATTCAGAAAATAAAACAGTTCGTGGAGTACGTGAACGTCTCAAAATCTGCACAGATCGAGTTGAAGCGGTTCACCGAATCCTGCAAATAACTCTTTTCCCTTCCCGGTCACTCGCCGGGTCCAAACCGTTTCTCTGTGTACCGCGGCCAGAGCTTCCAGCAGACAACGGCAGCCGCAATCACCAGAACCACAGCGATAACCGCATACAAAGGATTGGCAGCCCACAGTTCAAGGACGGCATGCATGCCAACCGCCATGGTGAGGGTTGCAAGAATACTGCCGGTGAGGACAATCGCAAGAAGAGTCTTCGGCGGGACAGAGAGCAGGCGCCCCACAATAGTAGTGTTGATCGCACTCGAACCCATGAACGGGATGTACATGAACAGGAACAGACCGATAAGCGACAGGCCTTTGATCCACAGATACTTCTGGAGCACTTCGTTTGTTTTGGAAGTGAAGTAGCGGAGAATCCGTCCGATCAGAGGAATACGCAGCAGCAGATCAAAGTTGTAGGCGATGATTATTGCAAGCACCATATCGCCGACAATAATGCCGACGGTAATCTGCCACCAGGGAATGCCGAACGCCATTGCAAGAGGAACAATGCTTTCCTTCCCGAATCCGGGCATCATATACAGTCCCAGAAAACCGATGAACCCATAAAAAAGATTGAGCGGCATCGTCAAAAGGAAGAAACCAAGCATCCCGGCAAAAACAGCAAGGATTCCTCCTGTTGCAATGAGCCGGACGCGGAGAGGTGGCTGATAGTAGGGGGATAGCGTTTCTTCTGTCATGGTTTTTTTTTGTATATTGGTGTTCAGGGAAGAATATCTTCTTCATCCGAATCAGACGAACACGCAGGACTATCAGGAGAGAACTGTTTTGTGTATTTCGGCCAGACCAGAACAACGGCGATGATCACTGCGGCAATCATCAGAACCGCAAACACGGCAAAGCAGGGATTGATCCGCC
>DALTYF010000149.1 GCA_029986195.1 Methanocorpusculum sp.
CTCTCCTCAATTGCAGCGAGCACCTCGGGGGTTGCCGCAAGCGGCGCATCACCCGCAGTTTTCCGGACGATTCCCGTGATCGGCACATTGCCGCGCCGGCCCACCCAGTACTCCTGATAATGCATCAGCGTTCCATCCCCGGTTTTGACGTACGTCGTTACCTCCTGATTGGACATCGGCAGAATCGTTGCCTGCACCCCGTAGGCTTTCGCAATTTTTTCCGTCGCCGTAGTCAGGGTCATGCCCTGCCGCAGAAACTCGGCACGGGCAATATTGGTCGCCCGGTCGCGGTCACCGAGCGGCAGCGGCTCTATGTAGCCGAGTTTCTCCATTGCATGAAACGTCTCGAACGAGTCGCCGCGGATACCCCACCAGCTGTCCGTGTTCAGCAGTCCGGAAAAAAGATACTGCACCGTATCAATATCGGGCGAAACATATAGACCCGACATCCAGAGATCCTCGGCGGTGTTGACCACCACCGTGATCTCGTTGTCCCGCAGAATCTGGCGGAGTCCGCGGATGAGTTTCGGCGTGCCGGTTCCGCCGGACAGTACCGTTATCATGATACTAAGTAGAAGGGTGTTTTGGCATAATCAAGATGCCGGGGTTTGCGCGGCGGCAGCAGTCAGAATCTTTCTCCCGCAGAACAGGAAATGATACCGGCCAAAGTTTGGCGGGGCTGCTTTCAGAGGACCGAAAGCAGACCATAGATCAGAATCGCCGCGATACAGATCGGTGCGATGAACTTCACCATTACCTCATACATCCGTTCCGCCCTGAACGGTGACGAGCGTTTCACCTCATCGATAACCATCTTCGGTTTTACAATCCATCCGATGAAGATGCAGGTGAGAAGCGCTACAATCGGCAGAAGGATGCTGTTGCTGAAGAAGTCGAACATATCCAGCAGTGACATGCCGGCAAGGCTGATCCAGTCCAGAACACTGAACCCGAGTGAGATCGGCACGACCAGTGCCATCGTAAACAAAAACACCAGCCCCGACGCTGTCTTCCGGGACACGCCGAGCCGGTCGCCGAGCACCGCAACCGGCACCTCAAGCATGCAGATGCAGGAGGTAAGCGCTGCGACCGCTACCAGCACAAAGAAGAACGCCGCAACGATCGACCCGAACGGCATCATATCAAACACCTTCGGCAGCGCCTGAAACATCAGGCCGGGACCTGCCCCGAGTGCTTCGGGACTGCCGCCCGAGAACACAAACACCGCGGGGATAATCAGCAGACCCGCCAGGAACGCAACGCCGGTGTCAAAGATTTCAATGGTCCGCACCGACCTTTCCAGATCCGTTTTCTTCTCCAGATACGATCCGTACGTAATCATCACACCGAACCCGAGCGTCAGTGAGTAAAAGACCTGCCCCATTGCCGCGAGCACCGTCTCTGCCGAAAACTCGGAAAAGTCCGGGTAAATGTAGTACCACAGACCGTCCAGTCCTCCCGGAAGGGAAAGACAGTAGGCGGTAAGTCCTATCAGCATCAGAATCAGCGTCGGCATCAGGATTTTATTTGCCCGCTCAATTCCCTTTTCCACCCCGAATAGTACCACAATGCAGGCAAGCGCCACAAAGATCAGTGTCCAGAGAATCGGCTCAAGCGGCAGTGCAATAAATCCTCCGAAAAATCCGTCCGCTGCAGCCGCATCAGCGCCGCCGGTGAAGTATACTGCTGCATACTTCATTACCCATCCGCCGATGACCGAGTAGTAGGGAAGAATAATCAGCGGAACCAGCAGTGACAGATACCCGATGAACGTATATTTTCGGTTCAGCCGGGCAAATGCCGTTACCACACTTGTTCCGGTAGATCTGCCGACGGCAATCTCGGTTATCATGATGGTGAATCCGAGCGTCACCACGAGAATCAGATAGATCAGAAGAAAAATGCCGCCGCCGTACTCGGCTGCAAGGTAGGGAAACCTCCAGATATTTCCAAGACCTACCGCAGCCCCCGCCGCGGCAAGGATGAATCCCATCCTGCTGGAAAACAAACCACGTTCACTCATATTACACCACACACTGCTTTAAAAAATATTGGCAGCAGGTATCTGCTGCTTAGTTTTCTTTTGCCGGAGTTATCCTGCGGCACGCACAGCAGGACTCGTTCGGGATGTCCAGCGGGTATGCACCGCAGGAGCAGGCCATGCACAGATCTTCGCGGGGAATACCGACCGACTCCACCAGGTCGTCGGTCGAGATGTACTCAAGGCTTGTTGCATGGATCATCTCGCGAATCTCTTCAATCGATCTGCCGTTTGCGATCAGTTCCTCACGGGTCGGCAGGTCCACTCCGAAGTAACAGGGCGCAACAATCGGCGTTGAGCCGATGCGCATGTGTACTTCGGCTGCACCGAACTCCTTTACCATGTCCACAATATGGAGCGAGGTCGTGCCGCGGACAATACTGTCATCCACAAGGACGACGGACTTTCCGCTGATGTGGCGGCGCACCGGATTGAGTTTCATCCGCACTGCATTCTCCCGCAGACTCTGGGCGGGCATGATGAAGGTTCTGCCGACGTACCGGTTCTTTAAGAGTCCTTCCATGTACGGGATGCCGGATGCGTCCGCAAAACCCGTTGCAAACGCCGTGCCGGAGTCCGGCACCGGCGAAACAAGATCGGCTTTGACCGGATGTTTTGCTAGTCGTTCGCCGATTCTCCGGCGTGCGTCATAGACCAGCACGCCGTCGATCACCGAGTCGGGTCGTGCGGTATAGACATACTCAAACACGCAGTACGCTTTGTGGTCCGCGGTCAGTACCTGGCGGCTGGACACTCCGTCCCCAGTAATGGTGACCAGTTCGCCCGGTGTGATGTCGCGGAGGAATGTTCCCGACAGTGTGTCGATTGCCACACTTTCCGAGGCAACGATGTAGCCGCTGTCAGTCTTTCCCAGGCACAGCGGTTTTGTTCCCAGTGGATCACGGAATGCGTACAGTACCCCGTCCAGAATTGCAACACCTGCGTATGCCCCCTTCAGCCGCCGAATTGCATTGACAAACGCATTTTCTGCGTCTGCCCCAGATATGAGCTCATGGGCGATCATCGCCGCAATCAGCTCTGCGTTTGTGGTCGTTGAAAAGATGTGCCCTTTCCCCTCATATTCTGCACGAAGAGACTCGCGGTTGTCCTGTACCAGTGCAACACTTACGGTAATAGACAGTTCATGGCCCTGAAACGAGAACTTCAGCGGCTGAATGTTTTCCATTCTGCCGCGATGCGCCTTCTGGGTGTAGAGCACCTGTCCGATACCGACCGTGCCGGAAAGTCCGGATAAGATCTGTTCGTTAAAAACTTCGGCAAGCTGACCGGGACCTTTGTGGGTCAGAAGAGTCTTTTCGTGAAAAGTGGATATTCCTGCAGCCTCCTGGCCTCTGTGCTGGAGGGCGTGCAGGGCGTAATATAGGGGGTAGGCGACACCGCGAGAATCAACGATGCCGGCAATACCACTCATACAACAACCTTTTTAGTTATCTGCTGCTTTCTTCGTCCATTTGTATCCGCGGATCTTGGAGCTCTTGCCAAAACCGCATGATGAACAAACACCGTGCC
>DALTYF010000150.1 GCA_029986195.1 Methanocorpusculum sp.
CAAGAGTTCACGCAGAATCCCGGTTCGGCCAGAAAAAGCCGGAACCCGTTCCTGAAACCGGACGCCCTGCCCCCGCGTTTTCCCCGCGTGCCGCACCCGTCCGCGCCCCGGCTCCGCGTGCAGCACAGCCGGTAACCCCCGTGCGCGCCGGAACCTCCCGCCATGCAATCTCATCCCCTGCCCCCGAACCTGTCCCCGCACCCGAACCCGAAGTTCCGGTTGAACAGCTGAAAGTCGGCGAATTTGAATATGTAATGCAGCCGGACGGCACAATTCAGAAGCGCAAAAAGACGACGGACCACAGTGTCATCATTGCCGGAACCGGATACAACCCCGGCCACACATCCCGGTCCATGGCTATCCGTGCCGACTCCGACGCCGTAATTGAAGCTGCAGAAGACGACACGGTAATGGACGACGCCAAGAGACGCCGCTAACCCCTGGGAGAACCCGTGCATATTGTTCAGGTTGACATCGATAATTTCAAGTCTTTTTCCCGAAAGACAAAAATCCCTTTTTACGAAGGATTCACTGTCATCTCCGGCCCGAACGGTTCGGGAAAAAGCAACATTATCGATTCCATACTCTTTGTCTTATCCCTCTCCAGCGCACGCTCCCTCCGCGCAGAAAAACTGACGGATCTCATCAACAACATCTCCGGCAAACACACCGCAGAAGTCACTCTGACCTTTTCCGACGAAACAAAAATACGCCGGAGAATCAAACGGACCGCGAGCGGCTACTACAGCTACTATTATCTGAACGAACGACTCTGCACCCAGACGGACGTACTTGCCTATCTCTCCAAATACGGCATCAAACCCCATGGATACAACGTCGTCATGCAGGGCGATGTGACCCGTATTATGGAAATGAGCGATCTCGACCGCCGGAGAATGATCGATGAAATTGCCGGGGTTGCCGAGTTTGATGCAAAAAAGGAACAGGCACTGACCGAACTTGAACAGGTGCGGGCGCGAATCGAACGTGAAGAACTGCTTCTGGCAGACCTTGCCGTCCGGATTGAAGAACTGAAAGATGCCCGCGAAGGAGCGGTCAAGTATCAGAAACTCCAGGGAGAACTTGACTACTTCCGTGCAGCCCGGCAGGTTGCCCAGCTGCGGGAACTTGAACGCGATCTTTCCACCATTGCTCTTGCAAAAACCGATCAGGAAACAGAACTCTCCCGCATCAATGAGTCGGTTGCTCTCGAAACGCATGAACGCGACTGCAGGGCAGAAGAGGTCAGGGATATTGACCGACAGATCTCGGAGAAGAGCGGACCCGAATACATCAAACTCCTGGCAGACCTTGAAGCGGAACGCGGAAACATCCGTGTGGCCGAACAGACAATAGGCCGTCTGAAAAAGGAAAAGGACAGCAACCTCAGTGCGATGAACGATATCTTCATCGACATGAAGAAGTTCGAAAACTCCATTGCAGACAAAAACAAGGATTTCCGTCAGCTGCAGATTGATCGGGCAAACCTTGCGATGGAGTATGAATCGCAGAAGAAGGTGCTGGATCAGGTACAGGAGCTGATGGACAAAAAGAGCAAGGCCTCCGAAGGCGCCCAGACGGAACTCATCGCCCTCATGGGGCAGATTGACGAGAAGAAAGCGGAACGTTCATCCATTCTTTCCGAGCGGGACGGTATCATTGAGCGCAGCCGTATCCGTGCCCAGGAATCCGAACGGATGAAACGTCAGCAGGGTCAGCTGGTAGAGGAACGCGCCGAAAAGCAGGCCGATATTGATACTCTGGAAAAGGAACTTGCCGAAAAACAGAAAGAAAAATCGGTGTTCGATAAGCAGATAGGCGAAGCCGACCGGTCCATGATGTCGTGCCGCCGGTCGCTTGAACCGATTCGTGAAGAGATCCAGCGGCTGACCCAGCGGCAGATGCGGCTTGAAGCACAGCAGCAGGTCTCCGCCGAATCGAACCGTGCCATCTCCGCGGTCCTTGAAATGGACGGCGTGTTCGGCACGATTGCGCGTCTCGGCAAAGTGCCGTCCGAGTATACAACGGCACTGAATATTGCGGCGGGCGGGCGGTTGCAGAATGTGGTCGTTGACACTGATCAGACTGCATCGGACGCCATCCGGTATCTGAAAGAGGAACGGCTGGGGCGCGTGACGTTCCTGCCGCTGAATAAGATTAAACCGGCGGCGCCGCTGCCGCCGGTTGCGGGAAACGGCGTCGTTGATTACGCGCTGAATCTGGTGGAGTTTGATGAGGAGTACCGCAATGCGTTCAGTCTGGTGTTTGGCCAGACGGTGGTGGTTGAGACACTGGAAGCAGGCCGCCGGCTGATGGGACGGTTCCGGATGGTGACGCTGGACGGCGAACTGCTGGAGAAGGCGGGAGCCATGACGGGCGGATCTATCCGGAAGGATATCCGCGGGTTTGGTGCGGCGGTTGATAAGGAATCGGCACAGATTGCCGCAAAACTTTCAGAGCTGAAGAGTGAGGAAAGTGATCTGGTTGCGGCCGAATCGCGGAACAAGGCGGTTGCGGATGGTCTGCGCGCCGAAAAGAGCGAACTTGACGCAGCGATTACCAAACTTGAACTGACGATTGCGGAATGCAACCGGCGTCTTGATGCGATTGCGGACGAAGAGATGTCGATCACTGAGTCGCTCTCCGGCATGGAGCATGATGCGCAGGAGGTTTCGGCCAAGGTTGCGGAGCTTGAACTCCGGCAGGATGAACTGACGGATGTCATTTCCGGGATGAACTCGCGGATTGCGGAGATCCGGAGCGTTCTGGATGAATCGGAGTTTACCCTTCTGACGGAGAAGTTACAGAAAGCCCGCCGTGATGCCGATGAGATGAAGCGCCGTCTTGATACCAAAGAGGCGGATCTTGCGGATGTGAACCGCGAACGCCAGTATTTCAAGAAACGTCTGGAGGAGCGGACTGCGGATAGGGATGCTCTTGCCGCGAAGAATGCGCGGCTGGATGAGGAGATCGCATCCTGCAATCAGCAGATTGCGGATGCGACTGCGGCGATTGCCGCTCTTGAGGAGCGGCAGAAGTCGTTCACCGGTGAACTTGAGGTTCTGCGCAATGAGCGCGCGGCGGTTCAGGCAAAAGTGGACGAGTCGCAGGCGCGGCTGCTGTCTCTTGCATCCGAGATTGAGCGGTGCCGTGTGCAGATTGCAGCTCTGGATGAGAAGGCGGCGGCGGTTGCATCGGAGATTGAGGAGATTCGCGGCAGTGTGACGGATGAGGTTGAGTGTACGCTGTCGGTGGATGAGATTGAGGAAGGTATTGCGACGACGGAACGCGCCATCCGGAAGCTTGGTGCGGTGAATATGCTGGCAATTGAGCAGTATGATGAGGCCGTGGCGAAGTCTGAGGAGCGGACGGCGAGGAAGGATGTGCTTTCCCGCGAGCGCGAGGCACTGCTGGAGCGGATAGAGAGCTTTGCGCAGATGAAGTTCGATGCGTTTATGGAAGCGTACACGGCGATTAATACGAATTTCCAGGATATTTTTGCGCGGCTGACGATGGGGTCGGGTCATCTGGTGCTGGATAATCCGGAGGATCCGTTCCTCGGGG
>DALTYF010000151.1 GCA_029986195.1 Methanocorpusculum sp.
GGGGAGCATTTGCGTACATGAAACACCTGCTGTGGTACAGATCAGTCTATAAATTTGCCAGATTTTGTGTAATCCCCTTTGTCCGGTATGGTCTTTCCTACCGGTACGAGATATGCAACCCGAAAAGTCCTACATATCTCATCTTCTGCAACCATACAACGCTCTGGGATCATCTGCTGATCGGCGTTCCCTGTCCCCGTCACATGTTCTTCGTCGCCGGCGAACATCTGTTCCGCAAACGCTGGCTGAGAATGATTGCAAACTTTTTCGTAAAACCCATCATCCGCAGAAAAGGTGTGCCGGCAACCGAGGTTGTCGGGGTCATCAAGCAGACGCTTGCCGAAGGGGCGAATGTCTGGATGTCGCCCGAAGGTGTGCGGTCAATCAACGGAGAGACGGCGTTCATCTCACCTGCAACCGGAAAACTCGTAAAGGAAAGCGGGGCGGGACTGGTCACCTACCGGATTCACGGCGGGTATCTCCGCAGTCCCCGCTGGGCGGCGGTGAAGCGGAAAGGCCCCATGTACGGAGAGTTCGTCGCCGAGTACACCCGCGAGCAGCTTGCGGAGATGAGTGTCGATGAAGTCAACGACGTAATCCGCCGTGATCTGTATGTGAATGCGTTCAATGATCAGAAAGTCCGGCCCGCCAAGTATCCGGGAACCCGGCTTGCCGAGGATCTGGAGACGGTGCTCTACGTCTGTCCGCACTGCCGCGAGATCGCGAAACTGCACAGCAAAGATGACCGTTTCTTCTGCGACTGCGGTTTCTCCGTCCGGTACAACGAGTACGGTCTTTTTGCAGGCGATGGGGATCACCATGCCCCGTTTGACAACGTTGCCGACTGGGACAAATGGCAGCGGGGATATCTGGCAGAACAGCTGCCGGAACTTTTGCAAACTCCGGCGGATACCCCGATCGTTGCCGATCATGATCAGCGACTGTACCGGATCAAGGACGGGGCGGCGGAACATCTGGCAACCGGACGGTTTGCCCTCTTCACCGACCGGTTCGAGTTTGGCGAAGGGGAGGAAGCCCGGGTGTTTCTGTTTTCGGATATGGCGGGTTTTGCCTTTTCGTTACAGATGAAGATTCTCTTCTCCTGCAAAAACGGAACGTACTATGAAGTCCAGTCCGATTACCCGCGTTCCGCGATAAAGTACATGGTGCTCTACCGGTATCTGACCGGAAAGCCGTATTACTAAAAAAGAATGAGACCAGATTCAGGGTCTGGTGCCATTGATTTTATTTATTTCAGCATCTTCTTCAAGAACTGTCCCGTGTAGCTCTTCGCTACCTTCGCCACCTCTTCGGGCGTTCCTTCCGCGATGATCTTTCCGCCCGCCTTGCCGCCTTCCGGTCCCAGATCGATGAGATAGTCCGCACACTTGATCACATCCAGATTGTGCTCGATCACCACAACCGTGTTGCCCTTCGCAACAAGACTGTCCAAAACACCTATCAGCTTTTTCACATCATGGAAGTGCAGACCGGTGGTCGGCTCGTCCAGAAGATACACGGTCTTTCCCGTTGCCCGTTTCGCAAGCTCGCGGGTCAGCTTAATCCGCTGTGCCTCACCGCCGGAAAGCGTCGTTGAACTCTGACCGAGCTTGATATAGCCGAGACCCACATCCGCCAGCGTCTGGAGTTTCGCACGGATGTTGGGCACATGCTCGAACAGCTCCAAGGCCTCGTCCACACTCATGTTCAGCACATCCGCAATCGATTTGCCCTTGTACTTCACCTCCAGTGTCTCCGCGTTATAGCGGGTACCCTTACACTCTTCGCATTCGATGTACACATCCGGCAGGAAGTTCATCTCGATCTTGATCACACCGTCGCCGGAACACGCCTCGCAGCGTCCGCCCTTCACGTTGAACGAGAACCGTCCCGGATCATATCCGCGAAGCTTCGCCTCCTTCGTCTCGGCGAAGAGCCGGCGGATGTCATCGAACACCTTCGTGTAGGTGGCCGGGTTCGACCGCGGTGTTCTGCCGATCGGTGACTGATCGATGACGATCACTTTGTCGATCTCCGACTCAAAGATCAGTTCTTTGTATGCTCCCGGCGTCACGCGGGAGTTGTTGATCTCCTTTATCAGTGTCTGATACAGGGTGTCGTAGATCAGCGTGGACTTGCCTGACCCGGACACGCCGGTCACGACCGTGAAGGTTTGCATCGGAATTTTCGCGTTGATGTTCTTCAGATTGTTTTCACGACAGCCGTTGATCCGGATGAACTTTTTCGCGGGCCGCCGTTCTGCCGGAACGGGGATCGTCTGAACGCCTGAGAGATACTGTCCCGTGATCGATTCGGGTGTCGATGCAACCTCGTCGGGCGTTCCTTCGGCGACCACATGTCCGCCGTGTACTCCGGCGCCCGGACCGATATCGACAACGTAATCGGCGGCACGAATCGTGTCCTCGTCATGCTCCACCACAATCAGCGTGTTGCCGATGTCGCGGAGATGTTTGAGCGTTGCGATCAGTTTCTGGTTATCGCGCTGGTGCAGACCGATTGACGGTTCGTCGAGGATGTACAACACGCCCATCAGATTCGATCCGATCTGCGTCGCAAGCCGGATACGCTGTGCCTCGCCGCCTGAGAGGCTTCCTGCACTGCGGGAGAGCGTGAGGTAGCCGAGACCGACCTGCTGCAGGAAGGCAAGCCGGGAATGAATTTCGCGGAGAATGAGTTTTGCAATCTCGGTCTCCTTTTCGGAGAGCGGCAGGGTGTTGAAGAACTCAATGAGGTCGTCGATGGAGAGATCCGCAACGTCCGCGATGGACTTGCCGTTTATTTTGACGGCGAGCACGTGGTCCTTGAGCCGCTTTCCGTGGCATTCGGGACAGGGAAGCACCCGCATGAACTTTTCGAGCTCCTCTTTGCGGTACTCGGATTTGGTTTCACGGTAGAGCCGTTCGGTCTGCGGCAGCAGACCTTCCCACTGGCCGTGATGTGACCACTCGGCATTTTTCGAGGCCATGGTGAACTTGAGGGTGTCGTCCGTTCCGTACATGAGGCCGTTGTACTGCTCCTCGGTGAGTTCCTCAATCGGCGTCATCATGGTAAAGCCGAGATGTTTGGCGACGGCGTCCAGATACTGGACGCGGTAGCCGTCGAGGAAGTTCCGGTAGATGGCAACCGCCCCGTCCGCGATGGATTTGGTTTTGTCGGGGATGATGAGGTCCGGGTCGAACTTCATCTGAATGCCAAGGCCGTTACAGGTCGGGCATGCGCCAAACGGGCTGTTGAAGGAGAACATACGGGGCTGACACTCTTCAAACGAGAGGCCGCAGACCGGGCATGCCATGCGTGCGGAGTATACGGCGTCCAGTTTTCCGGCGGCGGCCGCATAGACGAGATCGTCTTCGGCACGTTTGAGTGCGGTTTCGATTGCCTCGACGAGGCGGCTGCGGTCGGCAGGATCGAGCCGATCAACAACGATGTCGATGTTGTGCATGACGTAGCGTGAAAGTTTGATCTCGTCGTCGGTTCGGTGAATCTCGCCGTCCACCCGTACCCGGGTGAAGCCGTCAGCGTTGAGGTCGCGGAACAGCTG
>DALTYF010000152.1 GCA_029986195.1 Methanocorpusculum sp.
GGAGGAAAGCACATGAACCAAAAAAAGCGACTAAATCTTTTCGTGGCATCACAAACCGTGTTTTTTTCGATGTAATTTCGTGTGTTCCGTGGCTCCTCAGCAAAACTAAAACTAACAAATCCCAAATAATTCAATCTGAATCCGATCAGGCATTATGAACACGTTTAGACTTTTAGAGTAAAGCCGGTTAGGTGTTGGGTGCGAGTATTTTTTTCATCCACTCTGTGAGTTCGTCCCGCAGCCGCCGGTAGTCGGCAAGTTCGTCATCGCCGATCCATGGTTCGGGCGAACGCACCGGGTGATAGATCAGATGGTTCGTTTTCGGGAAGTGATCGCGTGCTCCCCAGGCGTTTTCGCAGAGGACAACAACCGCGTCATACTGCCGGTCCGGCAGTTCGGTGAGGTGTTTTGCGTACATCCCGGAGCAGTCGCAGCCTGTTTCCTCCAGGATGCGGATGACGCGGGGAGAGATGGTACCCCGTGCGATCCCTGCGGAAAATATTTCCCAGTCGGGATGGAGCATCCGGCAGACGCCTTCGGCAGTCTGGGAGCGGACGGAGTTGTAGGTGCAGAGGAAGAGGGCACACGGCATAGGGATCTCTGGTTTGCGGTGCAGGATAATAATTCTTGGGAAGGTACGCGGAATGATACAGACTCAATAATTCCGCACGATAATCTCCTCAGCCCCGCGCCGTCCCGTGACCTTTGCATTAATATACCGCAGAACCTGCACCCGTTCCACCGAAAACTCCGCATACATATCCAGAATCTCCGGCGCAACCGAGTTTGACAGCATCACCAGCGCACCCCGCCGGTCTGCCTCCCGGAACATCGCAAACAGCCGCTCCTGTTCCGCCATCCCGAACGACCCCGATGTGTACGACGTAAAGTTCGCCGTTGCGGACACCGGTAAATAGGGAGGGTCCAGATAGACGAAGTCCCCGCCCGAAATCTGCGGCAGAACACCGGCAAAATCCCCTTCCGACAGAACTGCCGGCTCAAGCGCAGACGCCAGTGCCTTCAGCACGGTTTCCTCCCCGAACTGCGGCGACTTCACATACCGTCCGAACGGAATATTATACTCGCCTCTCCGGTTCACCCGCCACAGCCCATTGTATCCGTGATGATTCAGATACAAAAACAGTGCAGCACGTTCCACACATGCATCTGTACCCCGGATTGCGTTAAACCGCCTCCTGCATGCAAGATATGCTTCCCGTGTATTCACAAACTCCGGCTGCTGCACCGCGTCTGCAAGCTCTGCCGCCCTGTCGCGCACCATCCTGTACATATTGATCAGTTCGGGATTTGCATCATTCAAAAATGCCTTCCCCCGCATTGCACCTGTTTTCCACAGATACAGATAGAGCGCCCCGCCCCCGAAAAAAGGTTCAAAATAATTTTCAAAATCCTCCGGGCACCTCTCTGCAAGTTCACCGAGCAGCTGCCTCTTTCCCCCCGCCCATTTTACCACCGGTCGCGGAAGAGAGGACTTTGTCACAAACATTATAATTAATGGGATGGCGGAAAGACATATACCTTGTCTATGATAAAAAAATCCCCGGCACTCAGGACCCGTGCAGTCTTTGGCATCTGCGTACTTATTTTTCTTGCAGTACTCAGTATGCCGGTCTCGGCGGGAGGCTCCCAGAGCACCATTGCTCAGGGTGACACGCTGTACGTCAGCGGTCAGGCACCCGGTTCCCAGCAGGTCGCCCTCTACTTCTTCGGTCCGAACTACTTCAAATATGCTACCGCCCAGGTAAATGACGGTTCATACACCTATCAGCTCACTACCACGAGTGACATGTCCCCCTCCCAGTACTACTGTGTCGTTCAGAGTCCCGGAACCGGCAGTAGTTTCAGTGTAAGTCCCGTAACTGTCGGCCAGACAACCTACATCACCGTCAAACCGGGAAGCGGTGTTCCCGCTGACGGCGACAGTTTTGTCGTGCAGGGCCCAAACGCCTTACAGGGATCCCAGGCAGCCTATGCTCTGGAACAGATGCTCAAAAGCCCGAACATCCCCGATCTTTCCCAGACATTTACCTTCACCATTGACTACCCGATGATTACTATCAACCAGGTCGGTACCCAGTACATGGGTACACCCTTTACGGTTTCCGGAACCACCAATCTTGCGGCAGGAGATACGCTTCTTGTCGATGTCCGTGTAGCTTCCTTTTGGCCCGTGAGCAAAGAAGAAGCCAATGCCCAGGACTCTGCATCCTGGTCGCAGGGAGATTCCGGCAGTGTGATTGTTCAGCAGGGAACCGCAAGCGGCCAGAACTTCTGGAGCTTCTCCGTAAACCCGCTGCACTCATCCCAGTATGAGGTTACGGTAACCGGCATTAAAACAGGCGCGACTGCGTCTCAGCAGTTTACGGTCTCCAACCAGAGTGTACCAACCCCCGTCCCGACAACTGCGGCAACCACTGCGGCGACCACCGTTCCGACTACTGCCCCGACTCCGACTCCGTCGCCCGGTTTTGGTCTGATTGCAGCTGCCGGAGCACTTGGCGCTGTTGCTCTTCTGACATTCAGAAGACACTAATTTCTTTTTATTACTAACTCATCGAAAAATATTTCACGGTTTTTTCACCGCACATAACACGGGCAGCGGACGACCAGCAGTCCTGCCGTTGCATTCAGTACCGCAACGATCAGAAACACCACGGCATATCCGGCCGGCAGCACCAGCAGTCCTGCGGCGAACGGCAGGGCTGCCATTCCCGCATACTGCGTCATATTGAACATCCCGTTCATCACGCCCTGCGGCTTTTTTGTCTCTGCAAGATAGTTCAGAACCGCTGCCGTAATCACGCCGAACACGGCGCCGACAAAGATCATGCCGACAGGATTCACCAGCACAACAGGCACGGAAACTGCGAGCAGAAGGCCCGCGACCTGCACCACCGAAAGTGAATCTGCGGTCCGCATCCGTGATGCCGCATACACAAACACCGCCGTTGCAACACTCATCAGCGCCGTTACCACGCCGTTCACGTCAGCCGACGCGCCGGATAGCTCCGGGTATGCGGAGATGACCACACCGGTCGTTCCGCAGGACACAAAGAGGGCTGCCCACAGCCATTTGTGATACACCGCAATATCCTTCACCGCCGCAAACGGCAGAACATTTTCCTGTGCGGGCGCATCATCTGCAAGTCCCAGACTCAGCAGTCCTGCCGCCCCCGTCAGTATTCCGAATACCAGAACGCCTGCGTAGGCCTGCACGGATGCAAGCCAGCCGCTCACGACAAGTCCTGCAACCATGCCCACGTTCATCAGCGCAACGAACCCGCCGGCAAGTCTGCGGTGATCCGCCGCTGAGTTCACGAACGCCATTGCGGCGGAGACGAACATCCCCGTGAACAGTCCTTCCGCAAACCGGAGCGCCACAGCCGCTGCCGGGTCCGGATAGGAAATCCACAGCACAACTGCTGATACCAGCGTTCCGAACAGACCTATCCGCACCAGCGGTGTCCCCCCGAATCTGTCCGACAGCATCCCTGCGGGAAACACCATGAGAAACGCGCCG
>DALTYF010000153.1 GCA_029986195.1 Methanocorpusculum sp.
GTCTCCTGATCGGTCAGACAATGGTTAAAGGTCATGGTGTCGGTACCGACAACGTGACCGGTGCAAAAGTAGCAGCAGATGAGATTGACACTATTATTAGTGCAATTGATCGCCGCGGGACGCATGACATCGATGCATTCGTTGTGTGTGCAGGTCTTGGCGGCGGAACAGGTTCCGGCGGTTCTCCGGTTCTTTGCCGTCACTTAAAGCGTATTTACCGCGAGCCGGTGTACGCGGTCGGTGTCATTCCGGCTCCGGAAGAGGGACGTCTCTATTCCTTGAACGCGGCACGCAGTCTTTCAACGCTGGTCAATGAGGCGGACAACGTTATTGTGTTCGACAACAGCGCATGGAAAAATGATGGCGAGAGTGTGAAGAGCGCATACGAACGTCTGAATGAGGAGATTGTCCGCCGGTTTGGTGTCCTGTTCCGTGCAGGAGAGGTCAGCAAGTACGGTGTTGGTGAGATGGTTGTTGATTCCAGTGAAATCATCAACACACTCCGCGGCGGAGGAATTTCCTCGGTCGGTTACGCCATCAGCGAGGCTATCCCGATGGCAAAGAACGGCGGCAAGCTGGCCTCGAAGAAGGACAGCAACGGCGGTCTTCTTTCCGGTATTCTCGGGAAGAAGGAGAAGAAGGCCGAGCCGCATGTGGATATTGCATCCGGCGAGGACAAGTCCGCAAAGATCATCGGTCTGGTTCGCCGTGCAATGCTCGGCCGCCTGACGCTTCCCTGTGATTACTCAACCGCAGAGCGTGCTCTTGTACTGGTTGCAGGTCCGCCGAGCGAACTTGACCGGAAAGGTGTGGAGAAGTCCAAGAGCTGGGTTGAAGAGAACATCGCAGGCGTTGAGGTCCGTGGTGGTGACTATCCGGTGGACAGCGGATATGTTGCGGCAGTTGTTCTGCTTGCAACGATCGGTGATGCCCCGCGTATCCGTGAGCTGATGGAGCTTGCAAAGGAGGCAAAGGAAGAGGTCGTCCGCTCCCGCGAACGGTCACATACTGCAATGTTCGAGGATGGCGTCGATCCGCTCTTTGAATGAGGTATAATATGAAGAAAATCACATATTTTTTGATTGCTCTTCTGCTTTGTGCAGCATTTGTCGGCACTGCGAGTGCCTGGAACAGCAACTCTGAAGCAAATATCAATCCTTCAGGAAATCTGATGCCCGGAGATACTGTCTCGGCAACGATGACCATCAAAATTCTGCAGGACAGTACTGTTTACCGCATCAATATGTACACGGATCTGACCTCTGCGGTCTGGACAGGATCTCTTGCAACCACTGATGGAACCCCGATTACGGAGTTCCCCGCAGGAAAGAGATACATTGACGGATATCCGCTGACAAAACTGCCGCAGGATACTGTTCTGACCATCTATCTGGATGGAAAAGTTCCGGATACCAAGGCAGGATCAGAGATTACTGTCATAACGGTTGAAGAGGTCAACGGTTCCGAGAGTGTTATTTCCACCAACTCGTCGAAGAAGCAGATGGTCTATAATCCGGATGATGTGCCGAAACAGATCGAGGAAGTCGGGAAAGCAATCAATGAACTGGATGCCCAGATCACCGAGCTTTCCAAGCAGGGGGCGGATGTCTCCGCGGCAATTTCCAAACTGGAAGTTGCACGAAATGATCTGAATGCAGCTGACAGTCACAAGACCGATATTGCCACCGCTTCCAAGGAAATTATCTCGGCAAGTGCAGCTCTGGTAGAAGCGGAAAAAGAGATGGTTAATGCTGCTCTGGTGAAGACCAAGAGCAACCTTGATGCAATTGAGCAGAATATTGCAAACCTGAATGCAAAGGGCTGGAATGACAACAGGGTAATTCTTCTGTCCAATTCCAAACAGACTTCGCAGAACCTGTACAACACTGCAAAAGCTGCATATGACGCGTCAACCAGTTCCGTGTCCGCCACAACCCGGAGCCAGTCGCTTGAAGCGCTGAACGGCTCGGTCAGTACGCTTGAGACATCAAACGCCCTCTGGGAAGAAGCCCAGAAGTCTCCTCTTGATGCAGTAGGCCCGTATGCGATGTACATCGTCATCGGTGTTGTCGCAGTAATTGTAATCATCGGTGCGATTGTCGTTATCCGCCGCCGGAATGAAAACGACTGGGATGAACTCGGATAATCCTTTCCGGATTACTCCCTGACACCTGTTTTTTTCGTACATTAAAAAAATTAAAAAAAGTATTTTTCGTCAGTGGAAGAGACTGTCCATGTACTCCACGGACCTGCCTTCCGCTTCCTTCTTGGTGAAAACCGTGATGACATCATCAGGCTGGAAGGTGACGTTCCCTGAAGGAATGATGAGTTTTCCGTTTCTCCGGATGGCGATGTAGAGCATATCCTTGACGTCTGAGACCTCCCGCACCGTTTTACTGACACCCTGCGCCCCTTCGCTGACTTTGAACTCGAAGATACTGCCGCCTTCAATGGATGCGAGCAGCTGGGTGTCGGGATTTTCCGACCAGACATACAGACTGCGGGCAACGATCTCGTCCGGATTTTCGCTGATCCGGACCCCGACCTCTTTGAACAGTTCCGAATGTTCTTTCTGATTGACGATGGAGACCAGAGTCCGCACATTGTAGCGCTTCGCAAGCCAGCATGCCATCAGGTTGAGGGCATCATCACTCGTTGTTGCAACCAGGGCGTCGGCCCGGTCCACTCCTGCGTCCTCAAGCACCGATTTGTCGGTGGCGTTCCCGGCGATTGCAAGGAGATCGTACTGCGTAAGAATTTCCGCACACCGCTCCTCGTCGCGGTCAATGACCACCACACTGTGACCGTTCTCGGAGGCGATGCCGGCAAGACTTCTGCCGATGCCGCCAAGACCTACGATGATGAGATACATACTGAATCGTTTGGGATCGTGGGGTATTATACCTATTCCCTGTGATAGATACTGATCAGATGAGCATCTGCGGGGTTGATGAGGCAGGCAAAGGTCCGGTTCTCGGGCCGATGGTGACCGCCGGAGTACTGGTTGACGACGCGGCAGAACTGGAGGGTCTTGGTCTCCGTGACTCAAAACAGCTGACACCGCACCGGCGCGGGGAGTTGTACGGTGAGATCACGAAGCGATGGAAGACTGCGGTTGTGGTGAAAACTCCTGAGGAGATCGATGCACGGCCGGGAACGATGAATGCATTTACCGCGTCCTGTCATGCCGCGGTGATCCGGTCCCTTGGGCCCGGTACGGTTTATGTGGATGCCTGCGATGTGAATGCCGCACGGTTCGGATCCAATGTGCGTGAACTGTCCGGCATGCCGGAGCTTCAGATGATCTCCGAACATAAGGCAGACGACAAATTTCTGATCGTCGGGGCGGCAAGCATCGTGGCAAAAGTTACCCGCGACCGGCTGGTTGCGGAACTGTCGGATACGTTGGGTCCGGTCGGGAGCGGGTATCCGTCGGACCCGGTGACGATCCGGTTTCTTGAGGGATACATCCGTGAACACGGATGCC
>DALTYF010000154.1 GCA_029986195.1 Methanocorpusculum sp.
ATGGTTCATCGTGAACATGGTGCTGACACACACGCCGCCGCCTTGGCCTTTGGAGTCGCTTGCCGTGTTGCCGGATATGGTTCCGCCCCTCATCGTGAACCTGCCGTGGCTGCCTTCGACAAACACGCCGCCGCCGGCTGCGATGTTGTCGGAGATAGTTCCGTCCGACATCGTGACCGTGCCGTCGGAGACGACATACACGCCGCCTCCGCGGCCAGTGGGTGCCGTGTTGGCGGATATCTTCGCATCGCCGGACATCTTGAACGTGCTGCTGCCGCCGGTGACATACACGCCGCCCAGCCGATGGCCGCCGCCCCGAGACCGCCGCCGACACCCATGGAAAATCCAAGGGTGAGCCCGGAGGCAAAGCCGACGTTGCCGGGAAGGAGGTCCTGCGTCATGGTCACCGACATGACGTAACAGGACGAAGCGAAGAACGCATACATCATCACGCCCAGATACATCAGCAGTTCATTTGTGGAGAATATCAGGGCAAAGAACGGGATTGCACCCGCAAGACCGAGGACAAGCATCTCTTTTCTGCCGAACCGGTCCGAGAGGTAACCGCCCGCAACCTGTCCGGCCACGCCGAAGAACAGCATGACGGTCACGACAATGGATGTCGTGAAGGTATCAAGGCCGTGATGACCGAGAACCAGCAGTGTCGGCAGGTAGGTGATGATGCCGATATACGCCCAGGCACGCAGGGAACAGATGGAGACCACAAGACCTGCCGGAACCCACCAGTACTTTTTCTTTGCCGCAGCTTCGGCGGGTTTTTCCGGCATCTGTTTCTTTTCCGCGACAGGGGCGGACGGAGCAGGGCGATACTTCCGGTTGTTCCGGTACATCCAGGTTGCCCCCACAATGCCCGGAATCACGAGCCACGCAACCGCCGGAAGACCGCCGGCTGCAATCAGGATACCGGCCAGAACCGGGCCGATCGCATAGCCGATACTCCCGCTCGTGGTGAAGATTGAGTTGTAGAGACCGCGTTTTGCCGGAGGGCTGAGGGAGTACATGATGTTCATGGCTGCCGGATGGAACAGAGCATGACCAACTGCGGCTCCGGCAGCGAGGAAGAGCAGGAGAAGATAGTTGCCCGAAACTGCGGTCAGACTGATTCCGACACTCCCGATCACGAGACACAGAGGGACACTCGCCCGCCATCCGGTTTTGTCTCCGTAGAGGCCGATGAACGGCTGGGAGACCGACGAGGTCACATTGAATACGGTGACAATGAGACCCGCAAGGAAGTAGGAGAGGTTCATCTGTGCAATCAGCAGCGGCAGAATCAGCGACAGTACCGGCGTGTAGATGTCTATCAGAAAATGACCGCAGATAACACCGCGAATCTTTTGATTTGCGTTCTCTTCCTCCATACTCTTGCACTGTTTGGCAGTATCAGTATAAAGTGATTTGGGGAACTAAACCGGAAAAAAATACCCGTCCCAGTGTCACATCCCAACAAAATATAAATGAGCCTTTCCAATAGTATTATGCCTTATTACAAGGAAGGAAAATCAAAATGGACAAATATCGTTGTGTAATCTGCGGATACGTATATGATCCCGAAAAAGGTGCAGGCATTATGCACCCGGCAGGAACCGCCTTTGAAGATCTCCCTGACACCTGGAAATGCCCGGTCTGCGGTGCACCCAAGAGCCAGTTCAAAAAGGTGTAACCGCCAATGGCAGCGCGTGAGATATGCGATCGGATTTACTCCGTCGGAACGATTGACTGGGATCTCCGGTATTTTGATGCTATCATGCCGACCCCGCGGGGGAGCAGTTACAACGCCTACCTCGTCAAAGGCAGCGAGAAGACCGCACTGATTGATACCTGCAAACCAAACGACGAAGCAGATTTCATCACCAACCTCATGCGCCTTGAGCAACACTCGCTTGACTACATCGTCATCGATCATGCAGAACAGGACCATTCCGGTCTTCTGCCGCTGCTTCTTGAGGTGTATCCGAGTGCGAAGGTCGTTACCAACGAAACCTGCAAGGGTCTCTTACTGGCAATGCATCATCTCGAAGAGGTTGAGGACAGATTCGTTACCATCGGCGACCGGGAAACCCTTTCCCTGGGTGATAAGACACTGAAGTTCTATCTTGCCCCCTGGGTTCACTGGCCGGATACGATGTTCACTGAAGTGGTGGAGGATAAGGTGCTCTTTACGACCGATTTCCTCGGCACCCATTACGCCGCTCCGACGCTTTTCCAGGATGATGAGAGCCCCGATTATCTGGAGGCGGCAAAGCGGTACTACGCTGCAATCATGATGCCGTTCCGATCCTCGGTGCAGGATCACCTCAAACTCGTTGAGGAGATTGCGCCGAAGATCGTCGGACCGAGTCACGGTCCGGCACTGAAGATGCCGGCGAAGATCGTTGATCTCTATCGCGAGTGGTCGGACGATGCGCCGAAGAATCTTGTCATTGTTGCCTACGTTTCCATGCACGGAAGTACGGAGCTGATGACCAAGTTCCTCGTGGACGATCTTGTCCAGCGGGGGGTGCCGGTTCAGCAGTACAATCTGCTGGAAACGGATACCGGTGTTCTCGGGAGTGCCATTGTGGATGCGGCAACGATTATTGTCGCAACCCCGACGGTTCTCTTCGGTCCGCACCCGGTTGCGGTGAATGCCGCCTACCTTATCCGTGCGCTGCGTCCGAAGGTCCGGTATCTCGGAGTGATCGGTTCCTACGGCTGGGGTACGAATGCGGTCAATTATCTTGGAGAGATGCTTGCATCGCTCGGTGCAGAGATGCTCGATCCGGTATACATTAAGGGTCTTCCCGATGAAGAGGCAATTCAAGCCATCCATGCAATGGCTGATGCTATTGAACAGCGCCATAAGGCGCTGTAAATTCCATTTTCATTTCTTTTTTCCGGGCGTTACCGCTATCCTCAGCTATATATTGTTCTTGCGCGAACATATCTGTCATGACAGAAGTTAGTGAAATCTACAAGTGTAACATCTGCGGAAACACCGTCAGAGTCATCGGAAAAGGTGCGGGCGAACTTGTCTGCTGCGGCGAGGCAATGCACAAGCTGGTGGAGAACACCACTGATGCGGCGCAGGAGAAGCATGTTCCGGTTGTGACGAAGGTTGACGGCGGATACAAGGTTGCGGTTGGTTCGGTCGCCCACCCGATGGAAGCCGAGCATTACATCACCTGGATTGCCCTGAAGACGGATGACGGTGTGGTGCATGAGAAGTTCCTCGCACCCGGAGAGAAGTCGGAGATCGTTATCAAGACCCCGGCAAAGGCGGTCAAGGCCTGCGAGTACTGTAACAAGCACGGTCTGTGGTCCAAGACGGAATAATTTTTCAATACACAGGGCATATCTGCCCTGATACTTTTTTTTAGGTATTCTGCGGGGCTGTTCTTTCTCCAAACCCTGGCTGCACCTGTATTCCCCTGATACTTTTTTTTAGGTATTCTGCGGGGCTGTTCTGTATCGTTATTTCCGC
>DALTYF010000155.1 GCA_029986195.1 Methanocorpusculum sp.
GGGATCGCAACGCAGCTTGGTATCACGAGTATCCCGCGGGTGCTGTACGTCATCAACGGAACCGCGGTGCGGCTGCATGTGGGTGCGATGTCGACGGAAAAGTTCCGCGGGGAACTGAATGCGGTGTTCCGATCCAATGACACTGTTTGAGTCGTTTCATCCGAGTCTGCAGGAGGTGCTGCTTTCCGGCCTCGGGTGGGACGGGCTGCGGCCGGTGCAGGAGGAGACCTGCCGGGTGGTGTCCGGAGGAGCAGATGTGGTGGTGCTCGCACCGACCGCCGGCGGAAAAACAGAGTCGGCATTCATCCCGGTGATCGACGCGTTGCTGAAGGCGGGATCACCCGGACTTGGGGCGATTTATCTGTCGCCCCTGAAAGCACTGATCAATGATCAGGAAGACCGGATTCTGCTGATGTGCAATCGCGCGGGACTGACGGTTGCATCCCGGCACGGTGACGTGGCATCCCGCGACCGGTGGAAATTTTCCGCAGACGGGGAACTGCCGAATCTGCTACTCACGACGCCCGAGTCACTGGAGGTCCTGCTCGGCGATCCCGACGCAAGGGGAGCGTTTGCCTCCGTCCGGTTTGTGATCATCGATGAGATTCACGCATTCATGGAGACGGACCGCGGGGTACATCTCCGGTGTCTGCTGGACCGGCTGGAGATGGTTTCCACCGGACGACGGACAGTTCAGAGAATCGGATTGTCGGCGACGGTTGGGAATCCGGAGGAACTGCTGGCATGGCTGTCGGGACCGGGAAGGAAAAAGCAGCTGGTGCAGATTCCGTCGCCCGCAACGCCGAAGTGGTTTTCTTTTGTGGTGGAGGAGGAGTTTTCCGCACAGGTGCGGGCGGTGGCAGACGCGGTGCGGGGGAAGAAGGCGCTGGTGTTTGTGGACAGCCGGAGTTTTGCGGAGCGGCTGATGGCGCCGCTTTCTGATCTGGTGTCCGGGGTGTATCTGCATCACTCGTCAGTCTCGACAGAGGATCGTGCAGAGGCGGAAGCAGCGTTTGATCAGGGCGGCGGGACGTGTGTTATCTGTACGAGTACGATGGAACTCGGAATTGATATCGGTGATCTGGATCTGGTGGTGCAGTACGGGCCGCCGCGATCGGTTGCGTCGTTTCTGCAGCGACTGGGACGCACCGGCAGACGCGGACGGGCGGCGGCGATGACGTTTATTCTGCAAAGCTCGTGCGATCTGCTGATTGCTGCGGCGACGATCGAGTCGGCGATGCGGCATGAGATTGAGCCGCTCACGGCTCCGGCACATGCGTACCATGTGATGGTCCAGCAGTTGTTTCTTCTGCTGAAAAGCAGGCCGGGAGGAGTGTCGCAGAAGACGATCACCGGGGCACTTCGTTCCTTGTCGCCGTTTGCAATGGTGCCGCCCGATACAGTGGCGAAACTACTTGGATATCTTGTGGAGCAGGAGTATCTGGTCCGCGACGGGGATCTGTATTCTGCCGGACCACGAGCGGAGCGGGAACTGGGGAAGTCAAGCTGGATTGCGCTGGTATCAGTGATTCACGACGCGGGAGGATATCTTGCGGTGCTACCGGACGGGACGGTTGTGGGAACGCTGGATCCCCGGTTTGTGGGAAGTGATCCGGGCAAGATGTTTTCATTTACCGGGAAAAACTGGCGGTTGTTGTTCCGCGACGATGTGCATAAGCGTGCACTGGTGGAACCTGCAATCGGTTCCGGCGGAGAAGTGAAGCGGCCGTTCTGGAGCGACAGCGGAATGCGGGGGGCGGATGCATCACCCACGGTCTGCGGGGCGGTCTGTCAGATTCTTGCCCGGGGAAAGACGCTTCTTCCGCTGCCGCCGGAGCAGGAGGAGATGCTTGCGGGCCTGATCCAGATGCTGCCGGAGGATTTTGTACCGGGATGCGTGCATGTCCGTGCAGAACCTGAGGTTACCGGCTGGTCGGTGGTCGCCGCAACGTTTCTTGGTGCACGAGCAAATATGGTTCTGGCACGCCTGTTAAAAGACCGGCTTCCAGACGGGAAGTACAGCATGCGCTCTGATCAGTTTGCAATACGCATCTTCGGGTGGGAGTCGCCGGATGCGGCGGAACGGGTCGGCGATCTTCTGCGGGAACTGGCGCGGACGGATGCAGCGGTGCTCGCAGATGAGATGCCGGAACTGCCGGATACGATGTGGAAGTTCGGGGCAATGCTGCCGCGGGAGATGCTTGCCGAGATGGCGGCGGATGAGTATTACCGGCTGGATGTTGTTCTTGCCGGAATTTCTGCGGTGCAGGTGCGGGAAATTTTGCTCTAAAAGCCTAAACCTGCTCATGATGCCGGATAGGATTATTCGGGATTCTTTCCCATTGGTTTTTGGTTGGAGGAATCACACGAAAATCTAATCCACCCCCATTTTCCGGAAAAAATCCTTACATTTCCCCCTCATCATCACGCACCAGTACCGGCGGTGTATACCTCCGCAAAAGAAGCGACAGACTCACCACCGTCACCGAACTCAGCACCATTGCTGCAGCCGCATACTCCGGCCGGAACATCACCTGCGTAAACGGATACAACACTCCCGCCGCCAGTGGAATCAGAAACAGATTATACGCAAACGCCCAGAACAAATTCAACCGGATCCGCGAAAACACCTTCCGCGCAAGCTGCACCGCAGCCACTGCACCAACCAGATCCGACCGCAGCAGCACAACACCCCCCGACGCAACCGCCGCATCCGTCCCGCTGCCCACTGCAACACCCACATCTGCCTGCATCATCGCCGGCGTATCATTAATACCATCCCCCACAAACACCACAGCCTGTCCTCCCTCCTGCATCCGCTGAATAATCGCCCGCTTTTCCTCCGGCATCAGACCCGCCTCAACACGCGAAATCCCCGCAGCAGCCGCAACAACACCCGCTGCCCGTACATTATCCCCTATCAGCATCGTCACAGGAAGACCCATCCGCTCAAACTCCGAAACAGCCCGCGCCGCATCAGACCGGAGCGTATCCGAAATTCCCACCACACCAATAACACGCCCCGCAACCGCAACAAAAACCACCGACGCACCCGTCGCACGGAACCCCTCCGCAGCAGCAAAAACCGCCTCATCCACAACCACGCCCCGCTCCTCCAGAAACGCAGCCGACCCCATCACCACATCCTCACGCTGCACCCGCGCCGTCATACCTCTGCCCGGAACCGTCTCCACCCGCGTCGCCGCAACAACCGCCGCACCGCGCCGGTCCGCCTCCGCAACAATCGCCGAATCCAGCGGATGCAAAGACTTCCGTCCCAAAGCCGCCGCAACCGCAAACAGATCCTCCTCGCTCATCCCGGACGCAGACACGACCCCCGACACCGCCGGAGACCCCACCGTCAGCGTCCCCGTCTTATCCACCGCAACCGCCCGCAGTTTCCCTGCACGCTCCAGGGCCTCACCATTCCGGATCAGAATACCAAGACTCGCCGCACGACCCATCCCCACCGTAACCGCCGGC
>DALTYF010000156.1 GCA_029986195.1 Methanocorpusculum sp.
AGGAAACCTCCCTCACCCCGTACGGCTTCGGTGATGAGCCGCCCGCGGGTATCGTAGGGATACACTGCACCGGTCGGGTGGAACTGCACCTGCTCCATATCGATAAGTTCGGCACCCGCACGGTAGCCGAGAGCATAGCCGTCGCCGGTTCCTGCGGTGGAGTTGGTGGTGGTGTCATACACCTGTCCGGCGCCGCCGGTCGCAAGAACGACAGCGTCCGCAGTGATGACCCCAAGTTCTCCCTCGCGGTCGCAGGTGATTGCACCCGAAACGGCATCGCCGTCCTTCAGAAGATCGATGACCGTGAGTTCGTCCCGGATCTCAACGGGGGAACCCCGGAGTTTTTCCAGAAGCGTCATCACCATCTCATGACCGGTGTGGTCGCCGGCATAACAGGTGCGGGGGAACCGCTGACCGCCGAACGGCCGCTGGGCTATTTCGTTTTCGCAGGTGAGATCGAACACCGCCCCCCACGTAAACAGATCGCGGATGCGATCGGGGGCTTCGCGGGCAAGAACCTCAACAAGTGCAGGGTCATTGAGGAAGGCACCGCCTTTCATCGTGTCCTCGTAATGCGTTGCAACGGAGTCTGCGGACTTCAGAACGGCATTGTATCCTCCTTCCGCCATAACCGTACAGCCGCCTTTGCCGGTGATGGTCTTTGATACGATGATCGTCTCGCCTGCTGCTGATGCATCAACCGCGGCGCGGATTCCCGCACCGCCGGAACCGATGACGAGTACATGACAGTCGCTTCTGTTTTCGATACCCATGAATCCCCTCTGATACTGTACTAATGGTTCTGCCGGAAAGATAAAAACGCGTGTCGGAGGAAAAAATATTTTTTTGGTCTACCTGCGGGACAGCAGCAGACCTGCCGCACCGAGGAGGAACAGGCCTGCAACCGGAACCGGGGTTTTGGTTGGTGCGGGGGGAACAGTGGCTGTCGGAACAACAGCTGTGCCGGTTGGAGATTCAGTCGGGGCCGTGGTTGTTTCAACAGGAACCGGCTGAAGCGTGACGCGGACATCCGCAACATCCCCTGCTTTGTACTCTTTGGTGATCGTGGAAACCACATACCCGTCCTTTGCAAGGCTCAGGGTATGCGAACCGGGGTATACCCCTGATATCTGCAGCCACTCCTTCCCGGACTGGGTGATTCCTACATAGTCGTCATCCAGAAACACCACCGCACCGGCGGGTTCGGAATGGACACGGATACCGGCCTGCCGGTCGTCCTTTGTCTGATCCGAGTACACACCCACAATCTTGTCGGAGAGTACCTGAACCGTCGTGGTAAAGTCGTGATACCCGGCCTTCACCACACGGACATCATGCTCGACCGGGGAAAGATTCGGAATGGTTACTGTTCCGGACTTGACACTCGCGTAGTACATGTCATCGATATAGACGTCAACCTCGGGCATTGAGGAAGTGATACCGATCGAGCCCGGGCCTTTATAGAAATGCATCACCGCGTCAACCTTCGTGGTCTCACCGGAACGGACGAAGACCTCGTCCGACCAGGTGAAGTACTCCGAGGACTGGATGCTGACCAGATGACTGCCCGGCCGGACCTCGGCGGTTCCGGGGGCATCCATTACATACTTGTGATCGATGTACACCTGACCGCCGGTCGGGCTGGTGATCACCGAGATATATCCCGGTGCCTCATCTGCAGCAGCCGGGACGATGCAAAGTGCGGCAATCAGGATAAACAGCAGCGGGAGAACTGTGTGCTTCATAGAAAATCAATTCGCGCCGGAACGTTGTTAAGATGTCGGTCGGGAGAAAAAAAGAAGGAGTTAGTACATCCGCCGGATGGCAAATACCGCTGCGGCTGCAAGACCCGCGAAGGCCAGAACCGGGAAGGGGGACTGAGTCGGTGCCGGAGGTACCGAGGCAGGAGACATAGTCACATCCTTTTCCACCGTCTGTCCGGCAGTGAAGACTACATACTCGATCCAGTCGTTGTAGTCGGTATGTTTCAGCAGCACCGTGTGCCCCGGCCTTCGGAGATGTCGGAGAGATACACCGGCGTGTACCCGCGGAAGGCGTTGTCCACATATACCTCCGCACCGGAAGGAGTTGAAGCGATATGGAAACCGGCATTACCCGACGGTGTCGGTGAACTCTGAGTCAGGGTTACACTCATGGTGCGGATCTCGTTGGGAGACAACGTCACGGTCGTGGTGTAGGTGTTGTAACTGTCCAGTTTCAGCATAACCGCATGCGTCCCTGCCGTAAGCGGACCAATACTCATATAGTTCATCGAACATCCCGAAGAGTAACCGGTGTTGCCGCAGTAACTGCCGTCCACATACACCGCAGCCCCCGAAGGGGAGGACGCAATCTTCAGATATGCGTCGGAGCTGGTAACAAGGTTGGCATCAAGGTAAACCGTACTGCCCGTACTGACGGTCACCGTCTGCCGGTACACCTCATAGCCGGAGTACACAATCTGTACTTCGTGGGCGGTGCCGGCGGTAACGCTGATCACTTCCGGCGTGTTGTCGCGGTAGGTGCCGTCCACGTACACGTTCGCACCCGACGGTGTTGAGTGGACATTAATGTATCCATAGGTTACGGACGGACCGAGAGAAGCGTACACCTGTGCGGTTTCACCGGAAGAAACACGATAGGTCCCATACCAGGTATCGTAGCCCGGCTTTTCCATGCGGATCGTGTGAGAACCTGCATCGACCGAGGCCACGAGCGGTGAGGTTCCTTTGAAGATGCCGTCCACATAGACATTCGCACCGGACGGTGAGGAAGAGATATCAAGGTATCCGGTCTGGGCCGCGGGGGTCAGGACTGCATTGACGGTGATGTACTGATCAGTGTACACATCGCCGATGTAGTGATGGTAATCATAGTACCCGTTTTTGGAAACAACAATATCGTGATCGATCGGGTTGCCGTGGTATGTACGATGATGTTACAGGGTTTTGTTCCCTGATACGTTCCGGCGTCATAGACCTCGGCACCGGACGGCGATGAGGTCACGCTGATCGTTGCAGTGGATACGCCGACGGAACCGCCGAGTGTTACCTCAGCCGCCGCAGGAGCAGCCAGCACCGCAACTGCGGCCAGCAGCACCAGCACAAGATAGAATTTGTTCATAACAATTGGATCATCGTCCGCCAAGGTGAAATAGTCATCGGTCGGAGATACAAAGACGGCGTATCGCTTCTTCACCGGTCACGCCGGTTTTTGCCCCGCGAAGCACGGCGGTAGGAGTTGTCGCGGAAACGGGGGATTTAAGCAGGTCTTCAATGGTGGAGATGCCGGGTAACCTTTGCCGCAGGAATGCCGAGTTTTTCAAAGACGGCAAGATCGAAAAATCCGCAGCCGACAAAACCGGCGGAGGATTTTGCAAAGATCAGACTGGCAGGCCCGAGGTCGAGGCGCAGTAGGCATCGGCAGCAACACCGGGACCGGTCAGGGAGAGGTACTCAATTTGTATGTGAGTTTATTTCGTA
>DALTYF010000157.1 GCA_029986195.1 Methanocorpusculum sp.
ATCCCACGGAAAATTTTCAACTCTGATAAATACCGGTGCAGCGTATAGAAAAATATGGAGATCATCTGCAAACCCTATACCTCAGATACCAAAGCAGCAGTCACTGCTATCTGGAATGATATTGTCCGCGATGCAAATGCATTTCCCCAGGAGTTGCCTTTCACCAACGAAGAGGGAGACGCATTTTTTCTCTCCCAGACGGCAACGGTGGTTGCATGTGCAGACGGGGAGGTTGCGGGATTTTATATTCTGCATGACAATAATGTCGGCCGCTGTTCCCATACGGCAAACGCGTCTTATGGTGTTGCCAAAAAGTTTCGCGGATGCGGGGCGGGAAAAATTCTCGTTGCCGATTCACTGGTAAAAGCAAAAGAGTGCGGCTATAAGGGCCTGCAGTACAATGCGGTGGTCAAGTCCAACTTTGGCGCGATCACACTGTACCTCAAACTCGGCTTCAATATCATCGGAACAATTCCGGGAGGATACCGCAGAGCCGACGGAACGTTTGAAGATCTGCTGATCTTCCACAAAAGTCTGTGAGACGAACAAAACAGGTTCAGCCAAATTTTTTTGCAAAAGATTTAGTTGGTGATGACGCGGGTGTTTCTGCCCATCAGTTTCCCGCAGTGAATTTTTCCCATCACCAGAATATTTTCGCCGTGCACCTCATCGGAGACGATCCCCGGACGAAGCAGGACGTTTCCTTCCGAGCGGATAACCCGTACCCGTGCCCCGTCACACACCGTCAGCTGATCGGTCCCGGCATTCAGTTCCCCTTCCACCAGACATCCGCGGGAGATAACCGCACCGTTACAGGTAACGTTGCCGCCGACTCTCGAGCCGACACCCAGGGAAAGATGACCTGTCACCACAAGATCCTTCCAGAACTGGGTCTTTGGGGGTACAATGAAATCTCCGTCGATTTTAACCGAATCCTTGAAGTAGGATCCCGGTTCTGCCAAGTAGGTCGTGTCCTTTACGAAAACTTTCATTGATTACCCCTGTTACGTATAATAACCTTCTTTCTCACGGTATTAATATGTTGTCCATCACGTTTTCTCACAAGACCTGCGCAATGATGCCGTACCACAGTTCCATCGCAAGAAACAGGAACAGTGCCGCAAACATACCGTACTTAATCAGGCTCGTGGACTTTACCGCGATCAGTTCCGCCGGCGTTCTGCAGCGGACGGACTTCACCGCAGCAGAAAGAATGAAGAGATCGATTACCGCAATCAGGACAAGATACACCGCACCCCAGCGGGAGTACGGCAGAACACTTGCCGCAACCGCACAGAGGATGAAGAGAACCGCAAGGTATCCGCTCTTCTGTACGCCAAGAATCATCGGAAGTGTCGTTGCCCCGCCTGCCGCATCACCTTCGATGTCCTCGGCTGCCTTGAGAATTTCACGGGCGAGCGTCCCGAAGAATGTGATCGCAAACAGCGGAAGGGTGACGGCAAACGACTCCGGGCCCACAAGGACACCGCCGAAGAGAAACACGCTGCCGGAAAGGTAAGCAACTGAAAGGTTGCCGAACAGCGGCATCTTCTTCAGCTTCGCAGCATAGGCGAACAGCAGGAGTGAGTTGAACACGGCGATTGCAAGACACCAGAGGTTGGTGGCAAGGCCTGCAAGAATACCGAGGATGAACAGAATGCCTGCCCACACCGCGGCACTTCCGGGTGTGACGGCGCCGGACGGGATCGGTCTGTCAGGTCGGTTGATTTTGTCAATATCCCGGTCAAAGTAGTCGTTGAGCACATTTCCCGCACCGCAGATGACGGTTACAATGAAGAACAGCAGAAACGCGGACAGCGGGTTCGTTCCCGATGCGATCAGATAGGCAATGATTGCGGTGATGCCGGAAACAACCGCGTTTGCCGGACGAATGATCGTAACATAGGGCGAGAGGCTCATCTTGAAACTATTATTTGGCTACAGGATGTAAAAAAGGGAGGTGTCTCAGACTGCAGGGCTGAGATCATCCCCGCGGCGCAGGAACGGAATATAATACAGTTCATGACCGAGGATGGAGAAGGTGTACTCCAGTTCCTGCAGCGTTCCGGAGAGATCGATCTCATGTTTGAGGAACAGGAACTCGGCATCCTTCTCCGCAGTCCGGGAACTTTTCAGAGCAGGCATACGGGGGATTCTGCGGAAGTCAGAGACTTCGGCAGCTTTGGGGAAGTTGCGGGTAAACTCAAGATTCCATCCCACGGTTTTTCTCGGGAGCAGGTCTGCGGCACAGACATAGAAACGGCAGGCGCCACGCATCGGTTTTTTGGTGATGCGCAGAAAGCCGCCGACGGTGTCTTCATGCGTGACGTCGACCTCTGCATCGATTCCCCAGAAAGGAAGATAGACAAGATCCTTGTCCCCACGATCCGGCGCAAGAATGTGGGGCGAGACCTCGCCTACGTCGCTGTCCAGAAATTCCATTGTCTTTCCGCAGGAGGTGCAGAAGAGTACAAGGTCTGCCTCCTTTGCTTTGAGCGGTGCTCCGCAGCTGCTGCATTTGAGATTTTTCACCATCATTGCCATGTTATCGTTCAATCTCCCGGACAGTCTTCTGTCCGAATCCTTTCAGTGAGAATGATATGCCGCCGGTGAGTTTTCCTTCGGTGACCTCGGAACCGAACCGGAACACCCAGTATCCTGCAAGGACGAGAATGATGCCGATGACAAGACCGGCAAGACCGGCAAGCGCATACTCGGAGTCGGAGAATGCAGCGAAAGCAATGCCGAAACCGGCAAACAGACCGCCGAATCCGGAACCAAGACCGGCGGCGATTGCCTGATAGGGGTCTGATCGCCCGGCGCCCCGGCCGGATACGCCGTCTTGGACAACGAAGTAGTCACGTTCGCGGTACTGGTAGCGGATAATCCAGTAGGGGTAGTAGAGGAGGGAGAACTCACGGGGGATACAGAATGTTTTGGAGAACGTGAGTGTTTCAATGCCGGATGCGGCACGCCGGTGGGCTTCCATTCTGATGTCGGTGTCGGCCTGGTCGTAGGCTTCATCTCGCGAGGAGGTGGTTTCAAAGACGGGAATGTCGCCTTCGGTGTAGGGCAGGAGTCTGCTGTTCAGTTCCGGCGGCGTGACGATACCAAGGTCGCCGGTCTGACAGGCGATGACGCTCCAGAGATATTCTGCATCAGAACTGTCCTCATGATAGGTTGTCTGGGTGTGTCCGTCCTTGTCAGTGGAGGTTGAGTAACCGCAGGCGATTCCCTTGCCGGTACCGACCATGCGCCAGAAGGGGAGGTACATGGGAAAGATTTCAGTGATAACGGCGGTTGCGGCAAGGTCGCGGGCTTTGGGGAATGCCCCGAACCATTTGCGGGCGGCACTCTCCGCTTCGGTTTCGGTGACCTCCATTTTGTACATAAGGCGGGTAACGCCTGCATCATCGGCGGTGATGGCAAGAGCCGAGCCGCAGTAAGGACAGAAGGCAAGT
>DALTYF010000158.1 GCA_029986195.1 Methanocorpusculum sp.
TACAGAAACCATATCCACAGGCCGGTGAAATATGGATACAAGATAATCATGCAGACCGACCAGATCAAACATACCGCCCCGTCCCTTCTGAAAACAGTACAGAACATCAACATCAGACTCAGGCGTGTCTTCTCCCCGAGCAACCGATCCGAAAATTCCAATCGTCTCAATGCCGAAACGTTCGCGAAGCTCAGGGAAGAGTATCTCCAGCTGTGTAAGGACGTCCTCTTTGATGCTTGCGTATTCAGGCATTGCTGATATGTACTAATAGACGCCAGGCATCATTAGGGTTCTGGCGACGGATACTCTGAACCCGTCAGACAAATTTCTTTCAGACATTCGCCGAATAAGACCTTTCATATCCCCTCAGCACCAATACTTTTCTCACTTATGGCAATTCATCCGATCGATTACCGGTATGGTACTCCGGAGATGCGCAGCATCTGGAGTGAAGAACATCGTTTTACCTGTCTGGTCCGTGCAGAGATCGCCCTCGCCCAGGCAGAGGCCGAGATCGGAATGATCCCAGCTGAAGATGCAAAAGTTATCGAGCAGAACGCTCTCTCCGCCTCCCTCGTGCGTGCAAAAGAGATCGAAGCCGAGATCAACCATGACACCATGGCAATGATCAAAGCAATCTCCGAAGTCTGCGGGGATGCCGGGCGCTGGATACACTACGGTGCAACCTCGAATGATATTCTGGACACCGCAACCGGCTTACAGCTGAAGGATGCGTTTGACACACTGGAAAAGAAACTCGTTGCCCTTGCTTCCGTTCTGCTGGATCGTGCGGGTGCGACGAAGAGCCTCGTCTGCGCCTCAAGAACCCACGGTCAGCAGGGAGTTCCCACAACCTACGGCCTGCGGTTTGCAATCTGGGCATCGGAAGTTGCCCGCCACATCGACCGTCTGCGGGAGATTCGTCCGCGTGCGGTGGTCGGTCAGATGACAGGAGCTGTCGGCACCATGGCCGCAATGGGCGACCACGGCATCGAAGTACAGGCTGCGATGATGAAGTATCTGGAAATTGGATCGGTAGACGTGTCCAGCCAGGTCATCGCCCGTGACCGGTATGCGGAGTACATCTTCATGCTGGCAAACATTGCAACCACGCTGGACAAGATCGGTATTGAAATCCGGTCGCTGCAGCGAACCGAGATCGGCGAGGTGGAGGAAGCGTTCGGGAAGATACAGGTGGGGTCATCCACGATGCCGCATAAGAGAAATCCGATCAAGAGTGAGCAGGTCGGCGGTCTTTCCCGGATTGTCCGGGCGATGGTGGAACCGGCACTGCTGAACAACACGCTCTGGGACGAGCGGGATCTGACAAACTCCTCCTGCGAGAGAATCACGTTCCCCGAGGCAACGATTCTCTGTGACCACTGCCTGAAGCTGATGACAAATGTTCTGGAAAATCTGGTGATCAAAGAGGAGAACGTCCGCCGGAATCTTCTGATGCTGCACGGCATCAATCTCGCAGAGTCGGTGATGATCGAACTGACCCGCCGCGGTATGCCGCGGCAGGACGCCCACGAAATTATTCGCGAGAGCAGCATGGAAGCACTTGCGGCAGGAAAAACGCTGGCGGAAATTCTTTCGGCAAAACAGGATGTGGTGAAGTACGTGTCCGCGGAGGAGCTCGTGAGCCTGCTGAACCCGGATGCATATATCGGCCTTGCAGAGGTTCAGGTGGATAATCTGATCCGCAAGCTGGTGACCTACTGCACTCTGTAACTTTTCTTTTTTTGGGAGGAGTGGATGCTGCGGAAGAACTTCGCGGTGATTTTTCCGGAAACAATATCGGGTTTATCGCTTGGACTTCAGCATCCCATCATCCAGCATATCCAGCTTCGCTGCCGACTGGATCAGATCGATCGGTACTGCAACCATATTCACGACAGTATTCATATAATCCATGACCACGGCAACCACAATTGCAAACGCCATGGCATCCAGGGGAATACCCAGCTGGGAAAACACAATCGGATAATTAATCAGATTCCCGCACGGAACCGGAACCCCTGCAATCGACACAAGAAACACGACAATCACCGCAATAATCAGCCAGGATACCGAGATCGGCACGCCAAAATATGCAGCCATAAACAGGCTCACGCAGAAATATTCAGTCGCAATACCGGCACGTGAAAATGCCGTACCGAGCGGGACGCCAAACTCCGCCAGTTTCTTGGAAATTCCGCACTGGTCCTGACACACCCGGATATTTATGGGCAATACCGCAGCAGAAGATGCGGTTGTTATGGAGATCAGAAAGGATGGGAACAGTTTTCGGATCAATGTCAGAGGGGAAAGTTTTCGGAGGATCGCTACTTCTGCACCCATGACTGCCATATGAATCACATGGCAGCTCAGAATAAGGAAGAAACAGCAGGCCAAGCCCGCTGAAATCCTGATCGGTCAGGATGAGCCGGAACATGCTCAGGAAGATGAAGGCCGGCAGAACCAGGACAATTTTTGTCATGACCTGCTGCATCAGATGATCTGCCTGGTCCAGAAGGGTAACGACGGCAGGAATGGATCGGTGGATCAGGAGAATCACATAGCCGAACAGGAGTGCAAGGAAGATGATCTGGAGCGGATGCCGGTCGGTGAAAGGGGTGAACAGACTTGACGGAATGATCGAGAGGAACAGGCAGAAGAGGGACTGAAACTCTCCTCCGCCCGACATACCGCTTCCAAGAGAGAGGGGGACAAACGGCAGGCAGAGTATCAGGGCGATTCCGAGTGCGAGGATGATTCGCAGGAGGTACCGGGTGAGTATGGTGGTGCCGATTGTGCGGAATTTTTCGATGGTGCCAAATCCGGCAAGGCTTACGATGAGGGAGAGGAAGATCATCGGCAGGGCGATGACAATCAGTATTTCAAGAAAGGTGTCGAACAAGGGGGTGAGGATGAGATTCCGGAGATCGGAGACGGTTTCGGCGGGGAGGCCATACCGGCAGAGGAGTCCGGCAGTTATGCCGGCAGTGGCGGCACAGAGCAGTGGGAGGTAGGGGGCGGTTTTTTTCGTGCCTGTCGGAGTGTCAGGCGGTTTTCTCCGTTTTGGTACTGGTAGGATACACGGAGAGAGGCAGTTTGGAAGAGGGTTTCCACCGAGGTTTCCTCTGATTCAGGGAGAATGAGAGGGTTGGTTTTTCTGCCGGGGAGGATGAGAGTGATCTGCGGTTGCCGCAGGTGTCTGCTGATTTGGCAGGAGAGGGGGGTGTTTTTCTCGGAGGGGAGTCCAGGTTTGCAGGACTGCCCTGAGTGCGATGTCCAGGGTCTCTTCCGGGATGCTGCCGGGTTTTCTGGTGTTCAGTGTCCGGATGATTGTCCGACGGAGGTCGGCAGGATCGGCGGGAGCAGGGAACGGGGGAAGGCAGGGGGATTGTCGTGTGATCTGAAGGAAGAGGATGAGTGCCAGCAGGGACAGACAGCCGAGGATACCGAG
>DALTYF010000159.1 GCA_029986195.1 Methanocorpusculum sp.
CCGAGATCATCGACTCCCTCCTGCTCAGGCAGAAGGGCGATGACCGGCGTTCCGTCGCCCATCTCGGCGCTGGTTGCATCACGGTATCCGACAACGTTGCGGGAGAACTCGATAACAGAGAGCTGGAACCCAAGACAGAGACCAAGGAGCGGCTTGTTATGCTCGCGTGCGTAGGTGATGGTACCGATCATTCCTTCGATACCGCGGTTGCCGAATCCTCCGGGGATGAGAATACCGTAGAGATCGGCAAGGTCAGCGTTCGTGTAGTGCTCTGCATCGAGCCACTCAATAACAACCTCGGTCGAGAGCTGACGGCCCGCATGTTTGAGTGCTTCCTTGATGGAGATATAGACATCTTCAACACCGTATTTGGTGATGATACCGATTCTGACGCGGTTGGTATACTCGCGGGAGACGAGGGAGTACCAGCTGTTGTCCGGTTTGCCGGGCGAAAGCTTCAGGAGCAGCAGGAGAATGTCTGCCATTCCTTCCTTTTCCAGCTCCATGGGAACAAGATAGGTATCAGGGGCGGTTGTGGCGCTGATGACGGCAGAGACATCGACATCACAGAAGGAGGAGATCTTGCGTTTGGTGGAGAGGGAAACCGGCAGCGTACTGCGGCCAACGATAAGATCCGCTTCAAGACCCAGCTCCCGCAGCGCTTTGACGGAGTGCTGGGTAGGTTTGGTTTTGAGATCTCCCATCGTGTCCGCCGGAAGCAGGGTCACGTGAACGAGAACGAAGTCGCCGTTGCCGTACTCCCAGCGCATCTGACGAACGGCCTCCAGGAACGGCATGCTTTCAATGTCACCAACCGTTCCGCCGACCTCAACAATACAGATCTCTGCATGGTTGCCGTCTTTATCGGTCCAGCTCTCTGCAGCATATTTGATTCTGTCTTTGATCTCGTCGGTGATGTGCGGGATAATCTGGACGGTTGCCCCGAGATAGTCACCGTGGCGCTCTTTCTGAATAACGGAGGAGTAGATCTTTCCCGTGGTCAGATTGTGATCTCTGGCGAGTTCAATATCAAGGAACCGTTCATAATTTCCCAGGTCAAGGTCAGCCTCGCCGCCGTCCTTTAACACGAAGACTTCCCCGTGCTGGGCCGGGTTCATGAGGCCCGCGTCAATGTTTAAGTACGGGTCAATCTTGACGGAGGTTACGTGGTAGCCTCTGTTGATGAGAATTCGTCCGATGGACGCAGCGGTGATGCCTTTGCCAAGGCCGCTCATCACACCGCCGGTTACAACTACATACTTCACTCGTGTGTCCCCGCAGTTTCAAATTTAATAATGCTTCTTATATTGGAGGGCTGAGGTATTGAAACTGAGGGGTTGGTTTGCTTTACCCCAAAAGTCCGGACAGGTCCATACAATCCGGCATGATTCAGATGTTGCAGATCCGGACGTCTTCGAATCCGCGTACGCATCCACGGCTCTGCAAAAATATCCAACAGCGCCGAAACACTCTTGTCAGTAAAAGACAACATACCACAACAAGGTATGGGATCAACTTCGGACAAAACAGAAGAGCTGGTACATGACATCAGGGACGGGCTGCCGAAAGAGCCGGACGATCCGTACGAAAAAGTGTTCTTCTATCAATGCCTTCTGGAAGCATTAACCAAGTTACAGGCGGAGTACACGTATCGGCGGGGGAGAGAAATCCAAAAAATCCGGACGGAAAATATCAGACATCCCGCATACCAGCTGGTGATTCCCGTACGAAAACGACGCAGTGTTGACGTTGCAAAGCTCCGGGTTCTCTATCCGGAGATTTACGACGAGTTCGCATACATCAAACCCTACGACATCATAAAGATATTTGGAAGAAAATCCCTCAGGACAGCCGCAGTTCAGCTCATCGGCGAGGAGGAGACACACCAGTATGAAGCAGTGAATGTAACCGAGATCGCAGAAAAACTTACCGCAGACGAGCTGAAGTCCTGCGTAACACTGACGGAAACGGAACAGACACCGGTTGTCAGGCAGAAAAGAAGGAGATATTAGAATACCCGCCGGACATACCCGGCAATTTTTTCCGGACCATTTCATCCTCTGTGCCGAAGGCCGCAAGACAGGATCGCATCTCTTCTTGTACTGCGGAGATAGCAGTACCGGATACGGAAAGGGAAAAGGAATCCCCTCCCCCGAGGTCAATAGTACAGGAGAGAGTGATCGGGATTGATACTGCATGCGGGACGACGGGCGACGCGGAGGATTCCCCGAAGGAGGCAAGCAGGGGGCGCGGGTCAAGGAGAACGGATGAGTCAAAGATGTTGTCCCCTGCAAACATCCGGAGAACGGCGGTATTCGCATCAGCGGTCAGCGGGACAGCAGCACGAATAACCGCGGCATCAAATCTTTTTGCAAGCACGGCCTGCACGATCTCTTCGGGATCAGAGAGGGCACCGTCGGAGACGAGGAGCACAACGTTTCGGATGTCCGGTACCGCAGCAAGGCTCTGTCCCGCGAGGTTTGCGGCATGGGCAAGTGAGGAAAGATAACCGCCGGACGGCAGATCCGTCCACTCCACCTCACCGGCCGGAACCGGTTCAGGGCCGAGATGCCACATGGCAGTGTCGGAGTAACGGAGGATGCGTACCGGAAGGCTGGCGGGCAGACCCGCGACGAATTTTTTCACGGGCAGGTTTGCGGCGGCATTTCTGCCGCCCTCAAACATGCCGGCACAATCCACGAGCAGCGTAAGAACAGTCTTCATGACAGCATCTCCCGGACGGTTGCGGCAAAGGGTATCGATCTCGCTTTCGGTGTTGTAGAAGGCAAGGCTTGCCCGGATGGTCCCGTCAGGACAGCCAAGCTGGCGCATCAGCGGTTCAGCACAGTGCATGCCGGACCGCACCATAATACCGCCTTCATCGTCCAGATAGGCGGCGGCCTCATGCGGGGGAATGCCGTCAATCGTAAAGGAGACAACACTGATGCGCTGAACCGGGTCGGCAGGCGCATAGACACGCACGCCGGGGATGACGGAGAGCTTTTCGATCAGTCTGCTGCAAAGCTCCCGTTCCCGTACTTCGATCTGCTTCATACCGATCTCTTTGAGGAACGCGGCGGCCTCGCCAAGACCGATGCCGCCTGCGATGTTCGGCGTTCCGGCTTCATATCGGTGGAAGCCTTCCGCCGGGACGAACCCGTCATCGGTGACGTGTTCAACCATACCGCCTCCGAGGAACAGTGGTTCTAAGATCGGTTCTTTCATCCAGAGAACGCCGGTTCCGGTAGGCCCGCACATTTTATGGCCGGAGAAGGAGAGGAAATCCGCACCAAGAGCCCGGACATCGACCGGCATGTGGGGAACGGACTGGGCAGCATCAACCGAAAGGAGAGCACCGTATCTGCGGCAAAGTCCGGCGATCTCTGCGACCGGCACCATAGTGCCGGTCACGTTTGATGCCTGCGTCACGGCAACCAGCCGGACGGAATCG
>DALTYF010000160.1 GCA_029986195.1 Methanocorpusculum sp.
TACTTGCCCTTCTCAATGGCAAGAATCGTCTGGCGGGTAACCCCGAGCGCCTGTGCAAGCCCCTCCTGCGTGAGATCATGCATGGCCCGATAGACCTTGATCTTATTCTTCATCGTCATCCCACTCCCCGAACTTGTGAGAGTAATACACTCTGAATGCAACATAGATGAACAGCATCAGAACAAGCAGAAGAATCTGGATCACTCCGAAGATCCCGAGATGCGAAATCGCAATCATCTCCGGCGGCGCCGGGAAGATATTAATGACCTCCATCGGGGCAGCAGTTGCAGAGTAAACAGCATCCGTTACATTCTGGTGAATCGTGATCGCAACCGACCCATCCACAGGCTGGGTAAGGTTCATCGCATGAGACAGCCCGTTTCCGGTTTCCGGCACGGAGTTTACTTTATGCGGTCCGGGGACGGAAACAATAAAATTCTGAAAACCTAAGGGAACACTGAAAACATACACAACTGTTGCAAGATTTACCGAAAAAAAGCTGACCCAGAACGCTTTCAGCGTAGCTGACGCTGTCTTCATATCAATGAGATTCTGGCGCTCGTCGGCATAACAGTCCGTCACTTTCCTGCGCAGAACAAAATACACCAGCGCTCCCGCAACAAAGCCCACACCGATAATGAACGGATTGGAAGCCTGAATGGATTCCCAGAAAAGCAGAACCTCAATGAGACCGATAATACCGATTATAATATAGAAGTTATTTTGTTTCATGACTGTCAACCCTGCCGAAACTCCCCCCGCCATCTGCGGGGATGTATGCAACCTTTTACATTATACAATTGTGTACAGGGATATTATATCTTTCTCATCTCAGAAGATGACAGGTCCGGGAAAAAAGAGAACTCAGGTGGTATCAGTCGTCTCATGGGGGGGGTGTACCGGCTGAGTACCGCCCGGGTTTTCCTGTGGTGTGTAGAGTATAAACGGGTGTGTGTATGTGACTGATTCTTACCTGTTTGGATTGGGTGTGTTGTGTGTGCTGTTGTCTTTCTTGCTGAATGTTTTTTCTGTGCTTACTGTAGAGGAGGATTTTTCATCTATTTCCTGGAGGAAACGGGAACGACCAACACCTGGTGCCGGGGAACACCATCCTGGTCTCCCCATCTCTTCAGTGTATAATATTTTACATTATGTAATATATAGTTTCCCGTAAGAACAGACATCCGCGACACTTATCACCCCTCCGGTACAACATAGAAAACAATTATGAGCATCCCCCAGAATCCTTTGCCGCAACCGGAGTTTTTGCCGATGACGCCCAAGGAACTGAAGAAATGCGGGATCATACAGCCCGATATCATTCTTGTTTCCGGCGACGCCTATGTGGATCATCCCTCCTTTGCCACAGCCCTGCTCGGGAGGGCCCTGTGGGATGCGGGCTTTACCGTGGGCGTCATTGCCCAGCCGGACTGGACGGATCACAACCTCAAAAGCTTCAAACGTCTGGGAAAACCGCGCCTGTTTTTTGCCGTCGTCCCGGGTGCCGTCGACCCGCTGGTCAACGCCTACACACCGGCACTAAAAAAACGGTCAAAGGACAGTTACTCGCCCGGCGGCAAACTCACCCGCCCGGAACGCACAACCATAGTATATACAAACGCCCTCCACCGGCAGTACCCCCAGATCCCGATCATCATCGGCGGAATTGAAGCAAGTCTCCGGCGGTTCGCCCACTACGACTACTGGAGCAACAGCGTCAGGCAGGGAATCCTTGCCGACGCGCCCGCCTCGCTTCTTGTGTACGGCATGGGCGAACTTGCCCTCATTCAGATCGCAAAACGGATGCAGCAGGGCGACGCAGTTGACACCATCCGCGACATTCCCGGCACCTGCTGGACAATGAGCGTAGGCGAATTTCGCAAAAACCCGCCGGAAGACGCCGTAGTCCTGCAGCCCTATCCGAGCGTCGTCGGCAAAGGAATATTTGCAAACGCCTACGCGACCATGTACCGCGAAGGACACAAACAGCTCGTACAACCGCACCCCAAAACCGTAATCGTAGCAAACCCGCCCATGCGTCCCGTAACCACGGAAGAACTCGACCACCTCTACGAACTGCCGTTCACCCGGAAACAGCACCCCTCCTACAAAGAACCCGTCCCGGCACTTGAACCGGTACAGTTCTCTCTGGTAACCCATCGCGGCTGTTTCGGCGGCTGCTCGTTCTGTGCGATCACGCATCATCAGGGAAGAATCATCACCTCACGAAGCGAAGACTCCCTCATCCGTGAAGCCGAACGCATGACCGAAATGCCGGAGTTCCGGGGAACCATTCAGGACGTCGGCGGACCGACCGCCAACATGTACGGCTGCACCTGCAAAACATGGGAAACAGGAACACCCTGCCCCGACAAAAACTGCATAAAATGTGGAGCGTTCACCAACGGAACAGCCCGGCAGCTGGCACTCCTGGAACGTCTGCGCAACCTCCCGAAGGTCAGACACGTATTCATCAGCTCCGGCATCCGCTTCGACCTCGTACCCAAAGGCGAACCGGGAGACCACTACCTGCTGGAACTGCGGGAACACTACATCTCCGGACACCTGAAAGTCGCGCCCGAACACATCTCCGAACGCGTAACCGAACTCATGAACAAACCGCGGAACCGTGTGTTTTACGACTTCCACGTACACTTTGAATCATTACAGAAACGAACAACACCCAAAGGAAAGAACCGGCAGTATCTGGTACCCTATCTCATGTCCTCCCATCCCGGATGCCGGATTGAAGACATGATCGATCTTGCACTCTACCTGCGCAAATACAACCTCTACACCGAACAGGTACAGGACTTCACGCCGGTTCCCATGACCCTGTCCACGGCAATGTACTACAGCGGCATCCACCCCCTTACCCGGCAGAAGGTGTATGTACCGGTCGGCGGCGAAAAACGCATCCAGCGTGCCCTTCTGCAGTGGAAAGACCCAAAACAGTATGACCTTGCCATCGCCGGACTGCTGCAGGCAAAAAGAAGCGATCTTATCGGCGACCTAATACCTGCACGCGGCAGATTCTCCAAAGAGAAAAAAACATAACAAAACCAAAAAGAATTTTTTTTTACTGCTGCACTCCCGCAGCAGCATCCGGTTTCTTCTCGGACCTGAAGAACCAGCCCCGGTACACCAGCGGGACTATCACCGTCGTAATCAGCGACATCAGCACAATTGCGATGAACACCTCGTTCCCCAGCTGAAGCAGATACTCCTTCTGAATCGCATCAGTTGCCGCAGCTGCCATCTCCTGGAAATGTGTCAGCGCAATCAGACCAACGATCATTGCCACTTCACCCCGGGGAGCCATGCCGAACCCGACGATCAGCGAATCGCGGGTGGTCATACCAAGCAGCCGCGCCGGCAGACCGCAGCCCACCACTTTTGTAATGATAGCCACCGCAATCAGCACAATAATGAACCACAGCATCTCC
>DALTYF010000161.1 GCA_029986195.1 Methanocorpusculum sp.
AACTGTTCATCAACGGCGAGAAGATCGCTGATGTCAAGTTCGTGGAAGGCTCCGGCGGACCGCAGCTGATGACCCTGCTCTCGCAGAATACCATTCAGTACGCGGTTGCCGGAACCCCGCCCTACATCAGTGCCATCGATAAAAGCACCGGTGCAATCTCCTTAAAGATCCTTGCTCCGATCCAGCTCGAAGGCTCCGGACTCGTAGCCAGCATGAACTCCCCGGCAAACGACTGGACCGGATTTGTACAGTGGGTCACTGACCGCAGTGCCGCAGGCGACAATGTTGTCATTGCCGACCCGCAGCTTGGATCCATTCAGGACGTCCAGTTGAAAGCCGCACTCAAAGATGCAGGCATCACTGTTATCACAATGAAACAGTAAGACGGTTTTTTAAAACCGTTTCTTTTTTCGTATCTGGGACACTCTCCTCTGAAAAACCGTTTCCAAAACCCTGCCCGTCATCACCCCTGTAAAAACTGTTTGCCCCCAACCTCACTTTAATACACTTTCGTGCAGAATATGGTAATATCCAATACCGGAGTGACCTATTCCGGCAGGAGATCTGAAAAACTATGGCAACAAAAAAATCAGGCGTATATGATGCAATTTTAAAGCAGATCAATGCAGAGATGTACTCCGCATACCTGTACCTGCAGTTCTCCGCAGACGCAAATGCAATGAAATGGAACGGTGCAGCCGCATGGCTCCGTGCACACGCAGCCGAGGAAATGACTCACGCAACCCGGTTCTATGACTACCTTATCCGAAAAGGAGTCGATGTCAAGTTCGATGCAATCGAAAAACCTGCCACCGGTGCAAAAGACCTTCTTGAGATCTTCAAAGCAGTTTACGGTCACGAAATCAAAGTCACCGCAATGATCAACAAGATCATGGAGACCGCAGTCACCGAAAAAGACTACGCAGCCGTCGCCGAACTCCAGTGGTTCGTCACCAAGCAGGTCGAGGAAGAAGAAACCGTACGGGACATTGTTGACATGCTCGAAAAAGCAGGCAAATCCCCCGAAGCACTGCTCTTCATCGACAATCGGCTCGGCTCCCAGAAAGAATAACTCCCTTCCTCTTTTTTTCCCGTCGATTCGGTTTCCGCAAAAAAACCTGCCCGCACACATTATCCCGGGGCCGATACACGGATTCCTGTCCCGGACAACCCGGATCATCACCGCATCTCCGCCCTATATGGCGAAATCCCGTAATTTTCAATACATATATTTTTATACTTAAACATCAGATGATTGAGAAGTGATTAAAAAGTGAAGAGAAATATCAGCGTCAAGCATCTCTCCCAGACTCCGATTGAAAAACAGAAAGCCGAACTCGTCGAGCGCAAATGCATCGGCCACCCGGACAGCCTTGCAGACGGTGTTGCAGAAGCCGTTTCCCGCGCACTCTGCAGAGAATACATGGCAGAATGTGACGGCGGCGTCCTCCACCACAACACCGATCAGGGCGAAGTAGTTGCAGGAGAGTCCGCTCCCGCATTCGGCGGCGGAAAGATCATCAAACCGATCTACTTCCTCCTCACCGGCCGTGCAACCCGCAAATTCGACGACAAGGTCTTTGCAACCGACGCAATCGCCGTCAACGCAGCACGCGAGTACCTCAAGACCACCATCCCGACCTTTGACATGGACCGCGACATCATTGTTGACTGCCGCATGGGTTCCGGCTCCACCGACCTCTGTGATGTCTTCAACACCAAGAAAGGCCACACCGCCGTACCGCGGGCAAACGACACCTCGTTCGGTGTCGGTCACGCACCCTTCTCCCAGGTTGAACAGATCATTCTCGGACTCGACGACTACATTGCAAACGAGTTCCGTCCCAAAAACCCGATGCTCGGTTACGACATTAAACTCATGGGACTGCGTGAGATCAACACCATCACCATCACCGTCGCAGCCGCAATGGTTGACCGCTACTGCGCAGGCATCAGCGACTACGTTGAGATGAAGGAAAAGATGGAGGAGTCCTTCACCAAAGTCGCCAAGAACTACACCGACCGCAAAGTCAAGGTTGAGATCAACACCGCAGACATCATCCGGAAGAAGACCACTTCCGTCTTCCTGACTGTCAACGGTACCTCCGCTGAGATGGGCGATGACGGTTCCGTCGGACGCGGTAACCGCTGCAACGGACTTATTACCCCGAACAGACCCATGTCCATGGAAGCAACCTCCGGCAAGAACCCGATCAACCACATCGGCAAGATCTACAACCTCCTTGCAACCGAGATCGCCCGCGAGTCCTGCCAGAAGGTTGACGGCATCGAAGAGATGTATGTCAGACTCCTCTCCCAGATCGGCCACCCGATTGACTACCCGCTGGTCGCAAGCGTTCAGTGCATCACCAAACGCGGATACGACTTCAAAGAGTACCAGTCCGAGGTTGAGGAGATCGTGAACCACCGTCTCGAAAACATCTCGGATATCACCCGCCTCGTTATCGACGGCAAATTAAAGACCTTCTAAAGTATGTCAGACGCAGTCAAAGTCCGGCTTGCCATCCCCAACAAGGGACGGATAGCTGAGCCGATCAATGACCTGATGAACAAATCAGGTATTCACATCCTGATGAGTGCATCCCGTCAGCTGATTGCAAAGACCGTGGATCCACAGATTGAGGTCCTGTTTGTCCGGCCGATTGATATCCCCGAGTACGTCGCCAAAGGTGTTGCCGATATCGGTATCACCGGGGTTGACATGGTCGCCGAGCGCGGATCGGATGTGGAGACCCTGCTTGATCTCAGGTTCGGGTCTGCCCGTCTGGTTCTTGCGGTACCGGAGAAGTCGCCGGTTACCACGCTGCGGGACCTCAACGGTCTGCGGGTTGCAACCGAATTCCCCGGCATCTGCAGAAAGTACTTTGCAGACGCGGGTGTTGATGTGACACTTATTGAGGTCAGCGGTGCATGCGAAGCAGCACCGCAGCTCGGTGTTGCCGATGCGATTGTGGATCTGACCTCGTCGGGTACAACGCTTGAGATCAATAAACTCAGAGTCGTGGAAGAGCTGCTCTCCAGCACCACGAATGTGATTGCAAACCGCAATGCACTCCGGGAAAAACATGCAAAGATCGAGGAGATTCTGCTCGCCTTTGAAAGTGTTATCGCTGCAAAAGGCCAGTGTTATCTGATGCTGAACGTCGAGAATGCAAAACTTGAGGAGATCCGCGGTCTGATTCCCGGTCTCGGCGGTCCGACCATCATGGAGATTGCGGGGTCCGATTCGGTTGCACTGCATGCGGTTGTTCCCCATGAACGGGTGTATCAGCTGATCAATATGCTCAAGCGCAGCGGCGCCCGTGATATCCTCGTGCTTGATATTACCCGGATGGTGCGCTAATGGAGGTATTCCCTGCGGTGGATGTGCTGCGCGGTATGTGCGTACAGCTGGTGCAGGGCGAA
>DALTYF010000162.1 GCA_029986195.1 Methanocorpusculum sp.
GTCCCAGGGCAGAGACAAGCGGTATCAACCCCATTTCTGGTAAAATCACAGCAAATATCAGATTAAACGCCACTAATGCAAGACATCCCCCCATTGCAAAACGTCTTCGTCCCACCCTGTCCGACCATTTTCCGATAGGAATCCCAAGAATTGCTGTCAAGATTGGAGGAATGAACAGAAACATACCGATTGTCAGGGTATCAAACTGCATATTTGTAAACAGATAAAACGGCAGAAGATACAACGCACCGGTGTACACTGCATTCATGATAAAATATGCCGCAAAAACCGCATCAAATCTCCATAGGGAAAACACGCGGACGTTGATAATAGGCGTTTTGCAGGAAAGTTCCCGTACCACAAACAGCAGGGCAAACAGTACTGTCAAAACCAAACTGATCAGAACCTGCGGGTGGCAAAATCCAAGATGCGGCAGGAATTCCAGTGCAGAAATACCAAATATCATCAGGGCAAACAGAAACACTGCTCCGGCAAGATCAAACGGTTTCTTCACAACAACGCAGTCTTTGGGTATTACCGCCCGGGCAAGCGGAATTGCAATAATACCAATTGGAATATTGATAAGGAAAACCCAGTGCCAGGAAAGATAATGCGTGAGAATACCGCCGATTGTTGGACCGGCAGCACAACCAACAGAACTTGCCATGGTTATGACTCCAAGACTCAGACCCAGTATGTTTCCCGGAAGACACAGGACACAAAGTAGCGGGGTGGCAGCGGCAATCATTGCAGCCCCGACTCCCTGAAAGATCCTTGCTCCCAACAGTATGGATAAATCCGGAGAAAATCCGCAGACAACTGACCCGACAATAAAGATGATAAAACCGCCGATGAACACTTTATGGATGTAGCCGCGCTCGGCAAGTTTTCCAAACATCATCAGGAGTCCGGCCATCATTAAAAAATAGGTGATGCCGACCCAGGCTATGATATTCGCATCTGTACTGAAATCATCGGCCATAACGGGCAGGGCAACATTGATTATTGATCCATCAAAACTGTCCATGAAAACACTGATTGCGATCACCACAAGGAGGAGTTTTTGACGGAACGGGGACTCAACAACGTTCATGAAAAGTCCTTGGTCCATATTCCGGGGAAAGGATATTTTCCGGTACCTGGGAATTCCGGCAGAATTCGTAAAATTTGTGATATGCGGGAATATACGGTCTCAGAGACCACCTGTATATCCATGATGCCGGCAAATTGACAGAGCATTACTAGTCGGTTTTTCATGCAATAATATTAATGGTGTTGAACACAGACTGACACCCCATTTCAACAAAGCAGACAATTACAGCCCTATTTTCGAAAAATTTCCTCTGATCAGAAGTATGTTGCACGAGGATGGATCTGATACTGTACTTTGTGCTACTATCGGTGTCACGGCTCGGCAGAACAATGGTAATCATCTAAAGGCCACATACCTCCGGCGGCTCCGGAAAACTTTCCCTACTGCCGGGGCTGTACGATTTTTATCACTGTCTCTGTGTTTATTCTGCATCTTTATCTGAATCCAGTGCAATTCCTGCACTGGGAGAAATTCCAACAGTTCCAAGAGATATGCGGAAAAAATCTTTTCTTATCTTCAAGATGATGCAGTTCGTTCTGCTCCATCGAAGAGACACACCTCACCTATTGCAAAAAGCATGAAGCACTCTGCCCCCCGCCCCCCGCTTCAGATCAATTGCCCGCACCTGACACATCTCATGACAGCAGTAGCAGCGAATACAGCGCGACAGATCAAACACCGCCTTCCCGTTCCGGAGAACAACAGCATCCTCCGGGCAGATGCGGACACACTGTCCGCATCCGATGCACCGCTCGGGAACCGCATGCGGGGCCGGGGCATAGAGTCGTCCTGCCTTTTGCATGCGGGTAAGAATCACGTTGCGGAGCCGCGTATTCTTCTGCGGCCCGGCATAGGTAGGCGGCAGCGCAAAATCCCCGACCGGCACAATCACATCGCCCGTTTCTTCGACGGCGTCAAGCAGACCGCGCCGCGTTGCAGACGCGGTCGTTCCAATATGATCCGGATCCATACCGATAAGCCGCTGTGCCGAGACATCCAGCGCATACACCGAGCGGGAAGCCAGTACATATCCGCAGAACTTCGGATCACCCCCCATAGGGCCGTTTCCCTCCATTCCAAAGACAGCATCCATCACCACAAACTCCACACCCGCCAGCTCGTTCAGGTCAACCAGCATCTCCGAAAAATCTTCCTGCGCCGGAAACCGCGAGTGAAACACGGGTTTGTCCAGACCCGGAATCACACCGAAGGTATTCTTCACGCCGCCGGAGAACTTTGTAAACATATGTGTCTTCAGTTTGCAGACCGAGATTATCACATCCGCATCCCGAACCGGATTGATAAGCGTAAACCGTTTCATCACCACCCCGTCCGGAAAGGAGACTTCCGAGGAGCCGGTATCAAACGAAAGCTCCGCACCAGTCTCCTCTGCAACCTGCGTCATTCCGGAACGATCATAGATGCGCCGCAGAGTTCTGGGTGTGTACAGATGTCCCGCACCCGGACTGTCTGCGATGATAGGGACGCCGCCCGCGTCCTGCACCATCCGGCAGACTGCATACACTATCTCCGGATGGGTTGTTGCCGCAGTTTCCGGTCTGGTATCCGATAACAGGTTTGGTTTGATCAGAACACGTTTTCCGGTGAGCTGCGGCAGTCCTCCGGCAGCGGCTGTCGCTTTGGCGACAACCGCGATGACCGCACCGCGGTCATACGAGCCGCAGCGTGCCGCACCGACAACCGTCATGTCAGTTCCCGGCTTTTTGGTTCACGAACCAGGGCCGACAGAATCACTGCCAGCACTGCAAGGCCGATTCCTGCAAGAATCGTGAAATGGAATCCGGTCAGGAACGTTGCCAGCGAAAGATCCGCAAACGCGAGAACCGTTCCGTCCGGGGATGTCGCGAAGGTAAAGATCGTTGCGTAGAGTGCAGTTCCGACAACACTGCCAAGGTAGATACAGACTGCCATCAGGGACGATCCCGTTCCCCGCTCACCTTCCGGCGCATTTTCCACGATCCGGCTTGCTGCAGGTCCGCCCGCCAGACCCCAGAGGATACCCATCAGCACCAGAGCAGCGAGCAGCGGCAGAATCCCCATCTCCGGGAAGATCACGGCATAGATCAGATTGAACAGTACCAGAACGACACAGGCCCCTATCGAAAAGCTCCGGCGGCCTGTCCGGTCTGACCATTTGCCGATCGGAATGCCGAGGATGGCGGTCAGTGCAGGATGGATCAATAGATACATGCCGCTTGCCGCTGTGTCAAACTGCATTCCGGTGCTGAGATAGAACGGCAGGAGATACAGTACGCCCATATACACCACGTTGATGATCAGAAATGCCAC
>DALTYF010000163.1 GCA_029986195.1 Methanocorpusculum sp.
GGGATCTCTGTTACATATTACGATAAGTACATGAAGTATCTTGATACTGAGGTGATTCTGCCCAGTAAAACTTCTGGCAACAAGCATATTTATGATGTTTTTTTTGATAGATTTCAAGGAATAGCATATATTGACATTTGTCTGTCTGTGGATGCTCGCGGGGGTCTCACGAATTCACGGCATACACTGCATGAGCACGTTGCCCGTTACAACGCACGACAACTGATGATGCATGAGGTCTGCTTGGGTACAGCTGTAACTGATGGTCATTATGTAGTAGGTGGACCTGACAGGACCGAAGTACACTGGATGGATAACAAGGCTGGGTCGTATACAACGTCCCTAAAAGGAGGTGAGTGTTATGGCAAACAGACACAAATCGTGACAATCGGGAAGAAATAACGATCAGTAATCGATTTAAAAAAAATTCTTTTCTTTTTTGGATGCCAGGTGTTCGTCATAATTCGTGGATAGACTACCAATTGAATGTAACAAAAAGGGTATCTTCAGAAAATTATCTTCACATTTTCCAAAAATTCGGAGACGATTGGTATCTTTGGTTCTGTTACCAGTGACGAAGAAACATCCCGAATTTGTACCTCAATATTGTCTCTGCTTATCGGGAAGGAAGGCAGGGCAACCAGAAGGAGCACTTTGTTGTTATAGTATTGATGAGTATCCGGAAAAGCTCCTCGGAAAAAGACCGGTTTTGTGTCAGTAAACTGTTTTCTGTAGTCGCACGTTCAGACATATATTGAGCTGTCAATCCGTTTTGTTCGGGAAAATATCGAAAGTGAAAGTGATCGGACTGAGTCCAAAAAAGATACACAGATGTATCTCCTTGTTATTGACAGATCCCATGTGCATAAACTCCTGTCCGATAAACACAGAGACTTTTGTATTCTTTTCACAAATAGTATAGGAGAAATATGCCCTTCGTCAGCCACCTCCTTATCCCGCCGGACACAATCGAAGAACGTGCCTACCAGACCAATATCGCCAGGCACGCCCTTGATGGAAATACTCTCGTCGTTCTGCCGACCGGTATGGGAAAAACCGCTGTTGCGCTTCGCGTCGCAGCCGAGCGGCTGGCTCTCGGAAAAATTCTCATGCTTGCCCCGACCAAGCCCCTGGTCGAACAGCACTTCCGCTACTTCTCCCAGAACCTTCTCCTCGAAGAGGGCGACGTCGCCATGTTTACCGGCAGCAACCCGCCGGGAAAACGCATCGAGATGTGGAAAGCAGCGCGGCTGTGCATCTCAACGCCCGAGGTTATCAAAAACGATCTCATCGCCGAACGCTACACACTGCACGACGTCTCGCTCCTGATCGTCGATGAATGCCACCGGACGGTGGGCAATTACGCCTATGTCTTTATCGCCGAACGCTACGCCGCAACCGCGGCGCAGCCCCTCATCCTCGGCATGACTGCCTCGCCCGGTTCCGACCCGGAAATGGTTGCAGAAATCTGCGGTCATCTCGCAATCGACATCGTCGAGAGCCGGGTTGAGACGGACGCGGACGTACGCCCGTACGTCCACGAACGGGAGATCGAGTACCGGACGGTTGACCTTCCTGAAGATCTCTGGCTCGCACTGAGCGTCTTAAACAGCATGATCGAGGATCGCCTCTCCACCCTCGCCGATCTCGGCTACCGCGTTCCCCGCCGGGAAGCGCTCTCCATGAAAGCCTTAAACGGCATCATGGCACAGATTCAGAGCAGAATGCAACAGCGTGACCGCACAGCCTATACGGCCGTTTCCGTCCACGCCGAACTCATGAAGCTCAAACACGGCGTCACCATGGCAGAGTCGCAGGGAACGACCGCACTCAAAGCCTATCTCTCCCGTCTTGAGAGTGAAGGAGCATCCGGCGCCGGAAGCAAGGCAAGCAAACGGCTCTGTGCGGACGAACGGTTCAAACGTCTGCTTGCGCTCGCGGACAGCTGGACACGGGAGCTGCATCCCAAGGCCGACGAGGTCGTCAGGATTGTACTGGATCAGCTGGTCCTCGATCCCGATTCCCGCGTCATCGTCTTTGCCACCTACCGGGACGGAGTCTCCATGCTCGTTGATCATCTTGCTGAAGCGGGCGTTCCCGCTATCCGGTTTGTCGGTCAGGCATCCCGTGATGCGGAGAAAGGCCTGTCACAGAAGGAGCAGATTGAAGCGATCCGTAAGTTCCGCGAAGGCGAGTATCACGTCCTCGTCGCAACCTCGGTCGGGGAGGAGGGACTTGACATTCCGTCCACCGATCTTGTGGTGTTCTATGAGGCCGTGCCTTCCGAGGTGCGAAGTATCCAGCGGAAAGGGCGTACCGGCCGGAACTCGGCGGGAAAGATCGTCGTTCTCATCACCAAGGGAACGACCGACGAAACCTTCCGCTGGGTGAGCAATACCCGCGAAAAGCAGATGCAGAAAGGTGTCAAGGCGATGCGGGGCGGAAATGTTCCGACAGCTCCGGTTCCTGCCGGCAGTCACGCCGCCGAAGGCGGCCAGCTCACACTTGCGGACGCTGCCATTCGTGCGGCGACGCTTGCAGCGGGGGACGGCGAAGACAGGCCTGCGGTTGTCATTGACAACCGCGAGATGTCGTCAAAGGTTGCGGAACATCTCAGTAATCTCGGTGCAAAGATTACCCTTGCATCTCTGCCGGTCGGCGACTACGCGATCGGCGACCGTGTGCTGGTGGAACGCAAGACCGCCCAGGACTTTGTGGATACGCTGGTTGACCGCGATCTTTTCGGGCAGATTGCCTCCCTTGCCGAGTCGTCGTCCCGCCCAGTTCTGATCGTGGAAGGGGGATCGATTGCCGATCTCTATGAACTGCGGAACATTCATCCGAATGCAATCCACAACACCCTCGCCTCCATTGCGGTGGACTTTGATGTCTCCCTCATCTTCACACGGGATGCCGAGGAGACGGCAGGCATGCTGTATGCGTTTGCCCGCCGGGAGATGGGCGAGGCAAAAGGTGAGCGGAGTTTCCACCGCCACAAGTCCGCACGCAGCGGCCGTGAGGAGCTGGAGTATATTCTGACCGCCGTTCCGGAGGTGGGACCGAAGGCTGCCCGCGAGATTCTTGTGGCGTTCGGGACACTGCGGGCGGTGTTCTCCGCGTCCGCTGAGGAGCTGATGCAGGTGAAGGGGGTCGGGGAGAAGACGGCGGGCGGCATTGTGGAAGCGGCGGAGAGGAAGTACAGCTAAGGTGAGTGTGTATACGCCCTCACTTTTTGCGAAAAGTGAGGGTGTATACACTATCACTTTGCCATCATTCCTGAACGGGAACGGAAAGAGTTTGCCGGGTTTGTCATGCCGCATCCGGATGGTGCGGTACAAAAGATTCTGCTCGCAGAGTACGTATGCTGTTCTGTGCCGCAGGATTCATG
>DALTYF010000164.1 GCA_029986195.1 Methanocorpusculum sp.
GTGCCGAACAGATACACTCCGAGAATCACCCCGGCAATTGTCTGCACCGCAGCAGGCAGATACATATGCACAATCCGGTAGTCGGAGATGGCCGTAAGCACCAGCAGCCGGATAGCAAGAATAAATCCGAGCCCGAACACATACGCAAGCGCCGCATCCAGCACCAGTCCGATAGCCATCCAGAACAGCGAAAAGATCATGCACGCAAGCGCCACCAGTGCCGACCGGTTCCAGGTCAGTTTCTCTGCACCCAGCAGATCCACGAGCGGCTTTGTCAGAACCGTCGCCAGAACCGCCGACGCAGCGAACGAAAACCCGTACATCATTGACCCGTGTGCGGGAGCCAGAACGTACACGACAACATCCACGAGGATACCCAGAACCACAATAAGAATCAGTGACTGCCACCAGACCGGTGCCGAGAACAGATATTTTGAAAGATTTTCCGTTTTTGCTTCAGTAACCATTACACATCTCACCAGAACCTGTCAATTACCGCAACTCCCCTGCCGCAGGAGAACTCCGTATGCCATCCCTCGCACTGTACCGGCGAGGAAAAACACGGAGCATCCAGCGTCAGCGACTCATACTCGCCCCCCTCTCCGGCAATATGGATTCGCCGCTTTGCCGAAATACGACAAAGCAGCTCGATCATATCAGCATCGAGACGTTTCCCCAGAACATTTTCTCCCAGACCGTCTGCGGCGGTCACCACGATTCGCACGTCCATGCGCTCTGCGACCTCGTGCAGAAGCGTCAGCGGCTCCATGTGCCACAGCGGCGCAAACAGCGCAATCCCCAGTCGCTTACTGAGAGCGGCGATACGGGAACGCTGGTACTCCGACTCAATCGCGCCTGCGATCACTCCCTCAATCGGCAGAGCGGCAAGTCCCGTCTCCAGATCCCGCAGTTCATCCTCCTTTTCCCCGGGTGTCGGAATCCCCACATAGGTCATGCCGCAGCGTCCGGCGATGACCGGAACCGCCGCGAGGTTTGCCGAGTGAAACATATAGGAATCGGGATTTTGGGGAACAACCGTCACCATATATGACACATCCATCCCCGCATCAAGTGCCTTTTGCAGGGCGAGAATGGAATCCTTTCCCCCGGATGTCAGTGCGGCCCAGGTCATTTACTCGCTCTTTTTCAGCGTGCCGAAGTGATCGGCGTAACGTTCGCTCATCTGTTCCCAGTCGGCAAGATTTGTCTGCGTGCCGACCTTTTCCACCGCAAACGACGAGGTCACCGCTCCTATCTTACAGCAGACCGGCAGCGGGTAACCGCGCCGGCATGCGGTAAGCAGTCCCGCACGGTAGGCGTCTCCTGCACCGGTCGGGTCCACCAGCGTCACCGGACATGCAGGAATATCCACGGCATCACCGTTCCGGTAGAGAACACTCCCGTCCTTTCCCTTCGTGAGAATCGCAACCGGAACGGATGCGATCAGTTCCTCTTCCGTCCAGCCGAGTTTGCCGCACATGATCTCGGACTCGAAGTTGTTGCAGATCAACATGTCAATGTTGGCAAAAATCTCCCGCAGGTGGGAATCATCGTAGTATTTGACATCCTGTCCCGGATCAAAAGTTGCAAACTCTGCTGCCCTGGCAACCTTTGTGTTGAAGTTCGCATCACCCGTTGCCATGTGGACGAACGAAAGTACCGGGGCCTCGGCGGTCGCAAAGAGTGCGCCCGCCCCCCACTCGAAGTAGGTAATCTGATCCCCTGCCGCATTGTTCACCATGAACGCGGTGGAACAGTTTTCCGTGCTGGTATGAAAGAGGCGGGTTGTAACGCCCGTCTCTTTCAGATGCCGTTCGTAGGAACTGCCTGGATAATCTTTCCCGACCGCCGCAATCAGCTCGGCGCATCCGCCGAGCTTCGCGATACCTACGGCGATATTTGCAGCCCCGCCGCCGTAGTAGTTCTGCCGGTCAATTACTTTGCAGGAGGTACCAACCTCCGGATACTCTTCCACTGCAAGGATATAGTCATTGCAGAGATGGCCGCAGACGGAGATTGCCGGATCGCTCACTCCGTCTCCTCCCCGGTCTCGCAGGTGGTGATATTGTAGGTCGCAAGCGGGATATCGCGGACTGCCCGGCCAATCACTGATTTTGCGATGCGTTCTGCGTGGTCCTCACCCTCGGCGTTGAACACCTTCATGGACAGCAGCAGTCCGACGATACCGGTCCGGGCAACGACCAGTGCGCTGTTGATCTCTTCGCCGCAGTAGGGACAGGGCATAACCATTACATCAACGTCCACAAACTTGGCCGACGGGTGCAGGCGTTTGCCTGCTTCGCTTACGGCAATACCGATGGCATCCTGTGTGGTTGCCACGTCCTTTACTGTCCATGCAGCTTCCAGTGTCACTCGATAGTCCGGCATATATCTTATTTGTAGTATTGGTGTCTACCAGATATCATAGTGAGCATGACCTTCGGGGTCCATGCGTTCCGGGCCGCGGGACGGAGCTTCACCGCAGCCGACACAGAGAAGTGCGACGGGGCGGATGTGTGCCGGGAGATCGAGGACACCCTTGACCTCGCCGTCGTCAAACGCGCCGACCCAGCAGGTATGCAGTCTGCGGGCGTGGGCGGCGAGCATCATGTAGGTTGCGGCAATGGTTGCATCCTCAACGGCGAACATGATGCCGCGGTCACCGTACCGCGACATGGCGCGGACGTAGTTTGCACAGACGCAGAATACACAGCCCGCATCTTTGATCTGATGCTGGTTTCCGGCAGCGTCGGCAAGCATCTCCAGCTGGCCCGGGTCGGTGACGATCACGACGTCCCATGCTTCCAGGTTTCCGGCGGACGGCGCCTTGGAGGCTGCGGTCAGGAGATACTCGGCGTCGTCTTCGGTGATGCAGCCCTCTTCATACTCGCGGACCGAAACGCGGGTTGCAAGAAAGTTCAGAAATTCAGAGGAGTCCATGGCTGTGAAGCACTTCCCATGCGGCGGCAGCGGCGGTGGTGATAGGAACCATGGCCTCTCCGGCTTTTTCGGATGCGAGGCCGAACTGGTTGGATTCGGCGAGGTTCATTACCTCCTCAAGGACTCCGCAGGCTTTATTGAACTCGTCACAGCCGGTGAATGCGGCGGCTGCACGACTGTCGGCGGCGAGGGCTTCGGTGATATTGATGAGGACGCGCTTTGCACCGGCTTTCTCCTCTTTTTTGAGCGAGGGAATGGTGAGATACTGATGCGCAATCATCATGATGTCGAGCTTTAAGCGCTCGGCAAAATGGTATTGGGTTAAGGCATCCTTGGGTTCAAGTGTCATGCCTTACGGTTTGGCGCGGAGAATCAATAAAAATGTAGTATTTGTGATGCCACGAAAAGATTTAGTAGTTCTTTGCGCCCTTCGCGCCAACCA
>DALTYF010000165.1 GCA_029986195.1 Methanocorpusculum sp.
CTGAACTGACAGAACCATTTGTCTTATCCTCCCGAGACCGGCGGGTAGAGCACGATCTCATCGCCGTCGGAGACGGCGATCTCTTCTGCATCGTCGGCATCGATTCGTTCGCGGTTGTACATCAGAATTACATGTCCGCGCAGGTGACCGCTGTCAAAGAGTTCATCCTGTGCGGCGGGAACAGTCTCTGCAAAGGTATGGAGAACCGACAGAACCGTTGCCCCCTTGGGGACTGCGACCGTATTTTTTTCGCCGAACTTTTCCCGGAATCCGGCGAACGCCAGAATTCTTATCTCATTCATGTTTTTTCCTCGGAACTGCCGGAACAGACCGGACAGCGGCGGCTCTTCTTCACGGAGAACACATCCATTCTGTTCACTTCCCCGTCCCAGAGCAGAAGTTTTCCGGCAAGTGTTTCCCCTGTGCCGGTCAGGTATTTGATGGTCTCCTCTGCTTCAATCGATCCGATGACACCCGCAGTGGTACCGAGAATCGGTGTGCCGGTCGTTGTTTTTGCATCCGGGAAGATGCAGGAGAGACATGCGGTCTTTTTCGGAACTATCAGCGTCGCCTGACCGGTAAGACCGGCAACGCCGCCGTGCATCAGCGGGATGTCACGTGCCTGGGATACCCCGTTTAACACATACCGGGCGGTGAAGTTATCCATGGCATCCACGATGATATCGGCGTCCCCGATCATGCGGGGAGCGGTTTTTTCGTCGATGAAGGAGGCAAACGCCGTCACTTCAATATCCGGGTTGAAGGCTTCCAGCGTCAGCTTTGCGGACGCGGCCTTCGGCATGCCGATTCGATCCGGCCGGTGCAGGATCTGGCGGTTGAGATTGGTTGCCTCCACCACATCGCAGTCGGCAATGCGGAGATGTCCGACACCGGCGGCGGCAAGGTAGAAGGCGACCGGAGACCCAAGACCGCCGCAGCCGGCGAGAAATACGGTTGCATCTTCGAGTTTTTTCTGTCCGGCATCCCCGATCACGGGGATCTGGCGTACGTAACGTTCATTCATGCAGCATCCCTCACGGCGGTCAGACAGGCGACCGCGTCCAGCCGTTTCTGATCGACGGCATTGGTTTTGATCCAGGCGGCGAGTGCCGTCTTCTGTTCCGCAGGAATTTCCGCCTCGCGGATGACACGCCGGTAGGTGCGGTCCGGGTAATAGATCGCTTTGCAGGCACGGAGCAGTTCTATCTCCCCGGTATCATCGATGATCTTCGCCGCACGGGCGCGGGCAAACGTTGCGCGGATGTTGACCATGGGTTCGGAGAGTGCCGCATGCGTCTCCGGGTCATAGACGAGACCCACTTCATCGTCGGCATTGATGATTCCTTCGCGGTACCAGCGGTAGATCTCGCCTACACCAATCATTCCGAGCGTGTCCATCTCGGACGCACGCAGAGCTCCCATTGAGGAGGAACCGTACACACAGACGCCGGTCCTGAGTGCGGCAAGAATCTCGCGGTGACCGACCGCACGGTCCTGAAAGAAGACCCCGTCAATTAAGACGATGGTCTTTGTCCCCGCCCGGACCGCGTCGGTGAGGTCGCCGCGTTTTGCCGGAGGCAGATACTCTGCGTCCGGCAGAATCTGTTTTGCTTCGTCAAGCGGCAGACTTGGGCCGATGAAGACGACGGCGTTCGGCATCAATGCACCTCTTTCCTCTGCGTTCATTGTCAATCGTAAAGCATTCGAGACCGGGCACTATCACACGGACGACCGGCACACCGAGATCGGGATCGGTAAGGTCGGCGACCAGCACGCGGTCAAGACCTGCGGCACGCAGCCGGTCAATGATTGCCAGGATATCGGTCCGGAAGTCCGGTGTTGCGCATCCGGCAATTTCGGAGAAGTCGCGGTTTTCGTCCACGCGGAACCAGTAGGAGTTCATGCGCTTGACGCGGTCGTACCCCATCATTTCGCGGAACGCGGCAATGGTTGCATCCTCGCGTGCTCCGTGAATCTGGGTTGCCCGGCTCTGGGCGACCTCCGTTAAGGCACGGATAACGGCAATCTCCGGGTTGGTGTGGGTACCCATGCCAATCGTCAGGAGGCGCGGGTCTTTGAGGGTGACGTCATCGGCGACCGCGGCAATGGTCGGGATGCCGATGTCGGAGGTGATGTCCTTGAGGGTGACTTCAACGCCTGCGGCGGTGAACTTTGCCAGCATCTCCGCTGCGGCACCGGTCAGGCCGGTGACGGCCGGACCGGTGACGCGGGTGATCTCCACAAGCGACCATGCGCCGCGCTCAATAAGTTCGGTGAGCGCATAAAAGACGGCCTCTTCAATGGTGTTGCCGGATGCGATACCGTTTGAACTGGAACGGAACAGTGACGGCATGTAGTGGGGATTCGGGTGCATGACGGCACAGAGCGGGACTTTGAGGGAACAGTTGTTGGCAATGTCCCAGGCGTCCACCCAGGGAAGTTCGGCACGGGGATCAATATTTTTGGGGAGGATGAGGTCAACCGGGTTGAGGGCATCCTCGGTCAGCGAGAGCATGTCATAAGATACCATGGCCAGATCACGGGGCATGGCTTCTGCTGAGTAGCGCTCGATTCCTTCCATGATTCCGGCGACCCGGGCTTCGGCTTCTGTTCCTCCTTTGCCGTTGTACACTGAGATTGCACCGTCTGCGGCGGTCGGACGGATACAGGAGTACACCGGGATTTTGATCCGGTCAAGGTCGGTGATATCGGCAACACGGGTGATACCGGCTATTTTTGTCAGCGGTTCGATGAATGCAAGCGTCTCTTCGGGAGTTTTGCTTCGCTCGGTCTGTCCGCAGTAGGTTTTGGGAGACGGCTGAAGCTGTATCATTGTAATCATTCTTCGTGCGGGAAGGCTATTGAGGGTTTCGTTCTCCTTGGGGTTGCACCTTTATTCCTGAGCATCCCACGGTCCGCACTGCTCTGCCGTGCGAATCGTGGGCTGAAATTCGATCAACGACGATCATTCGTAGGCAATAAACGAATTTAGGTGCAACGCCGTTCTCCTTCGTTCGCTGATTTTATATGTTGTTCGTGCAAACATATGAACATTCACACCGTGAAATGAGGAGAATATGGACGAGGATATGATTACTTCCTGCAAAGGATACCGGTATCAGAACGGCAGTGTTTCAGAGATTGATGATGTTGTGGTGCGTGAGGATGCGGTGACGCTGTTCCTGAACGGGAAGTCATATCTGCGGATGGTGGCAAGCCGTGATATGCTCCCGGAACTTGGCGCGGGATTTTTCACGGCGGCAGGGATTGCGGAGAAGATTGTGTCGGTCCGGGCGGAAGGGACAGAGGTGTTTGTGGAGGCAGAGCTGCGGTGTGATGTGCCGCCGGACGGTTTTTCGCCTGCAAAATC
>DALTYF010000166.1 GCA_029986195.1 Methanocorpusculum sp.
GGCGGCATGCCCGGTATGATGTAAATCTCCCCAATACCAATTTTCTTTTTTCACCAATCACACCGCGTAACTCCTGTATGAAAAGACCTTTTCCTCCCTGAAACGCTATATTCTCCCGCAGCAAAACAGTACAGCAGTTCATGGATCCGCTGACCATTCTTTTCGCATACATTTCCACGTGGGTGAACAGCCTCAACTACACGCTTGGTGCCGCAGTGATTGCCCTTGCGTTTCTCTATTTCACCCGTACACTTCCCGTCGTCCAGCGGATTGCCATTCCCGCAATTGTCGGTGTGTTCGTGTCGGTTCTTGGAACCGGCGTGCTGTTTCCTGCATCCGCCCTGCCGCAGCTTGGCTATCCCCTCTGTCTTTTTGCGCTCGGAAGCGGCTGTGCTATCGGCTATCTTGCGGTAACAACCTTCACGAAACGGAATCTCGGCTGGGTGCTGATCATCGTGGTGCCGCACCTTGCGGCATACTGCGTTATGCTCTCCGCAGGGTTTGTTCCGCTGGTGGGCGGATCCGTCTTCGGGTTCTTCCTTGCGGCGATGCTCTTTTGTACAGTCTTTTCCGGAGTGTTCACCGTTCTTGTCCGGTGCTGGAATCCTGCATGGACACCGTGGTGGATATCCGGGGATGAGGAGGGACGCAACGCGTTTCTCCGCAAACTCCGGGGAAAAAAGAAGTGACCGGGCCCTGCTGAATTACGAACTTTAACAAAGAACCAGCACCAACCATTATGCAATATCTGAGACGGTAACTGTGCGACCCGAAGTTCTCTATGAATACGATCTCCCAATTGAGATACTGGATGAGATCCCGGCCGACGAAGAGGTGCTGGAAGTGCTCTACGCCCGCAGCAGTGAGAACTATCATCTTCCGATCTTAATCACGCGGCTGCGGATTGTCTGCGCGTATCCGGAGACGTCGGTGGTGTACCGGGTGTTTCAGATCAATTACGTGGATCTGATGCAGGTTCATGTGAAGTTTACCCGCGGTCTTTCCACGGTTCTGACCTTTACCCGTCTGGACGGCGAGATGAATGTGTTTGACCGCATCCGCAATAAACCGGAAGAGGTGCGTGCGGCTCTTCTGACGTTCCGCGATCTGATGGTCGAGCGGGTGGGCGGCGAGTGGAAGTTCCTGCACCGGCAGACTCTCTTAACGGATGAGTACATGGTGAAGGAGAGCGATCCGGTTCTCTCCTCGGTTCCGACCATTCCGGCAGAGGATCTGTTTGAGGACAAGGAGATGCCGGGTCTTGGATGCTATGAGCCGACGGAGAAGCTGTTCGAACATTTCCCGCCGGAGGCCGGGGACGGGGATGTGTTTGAGGAGGTTCCGGAGATCGTTCCGGCGGCTGATGCGGAGGTGAAGTCGGCTGCAATGAACTCACGGGTGCAGCGGATGATCGAGACGGCGGAGAGCGAGGCCGAAGAGGCGGAGATTGCGGAGCTGACGGACGGTTCGGTTGATGATGCGACGGTTCTCGGGGACGGACCCGGCGTTACCGATTCCCAGTGGGCGAATGAGGAAGGGGGGGATGCGATGATTCTGCCGGAGAAGCATCCGCATCACCGCAGTCCCGGCGGCGGTACGCTTGCGAAGCTTGCGACCGAGCCGCTGGTGCCGGTTGATGAGGATGACTCCGAGGTGTATGTGACCCCGAAGTCGTCACCGAAGAAACAGATGGAGGAGAAAGCGGCGGCGGTGATTGCGGAGGAACTTGACCGGATGCCGGTTCCTGAGGTAAAAGAGCCGGTGAAGGTGTCGCTCCCGACACCCCTGCCGCGTGCATCATCCGCGGCAATGCCGCCGGTTCCGCCTTCGGAAAAGACGACGATTCCGATGTCGATCACGCTTGAGCCGCAGGATTCCTTTGAGGAGGAGACGGTTGATGCGTGTCTTGAGTCGCTGAAGCTTCTGCGGAATACCGGCGTGATCACGGAGGAGGAGTACAAGGATCGCTGCCTCCGGCTGTTCAAGAAGAACGGCGCGTGATTTTTTTATTTTCTGCGGAGTGTTCCAAGGATTACTGCCATTCCGAATGCAATTGCGAGGATGCCGAATCCGAATCCGGGTGCCTGTGTGGCGACGTGGACGTCTCCTTTGTCCGGAAGTTCGATCTCTGCCGTGGCGGTGACCGGTGCGTCGAGCGCTGAGACTTTCAGCGTGTAGTTTCCTGCTTTCAGTCCCGCGGTGTCGATTGTAGTTTCCCAGAATGTTTTGTCAAAGGTTGTGCCGTATGCCTGTACGGGTGTTGTTCTGAGGTATCCGGTTCGGATTTCTGCACGGGAAGAGGAAAGGTCTTTCGGCACCAGTTCGTACACCAGTGTTGCTGCGTTCTTGGTGGTGACGGATCCCTGCACGGTAAGTGGTTCTCCTGCAACTGCATGTTTCACGGGGGAAATTGCTATTACACGATCGTTTTCTTTCCCGGTGTCGAAAAGGAGGAAGGTCCGGTTCTGCGTGCCGGGGTCATAGTCGATGCCGGATGCTTCCACCCGGTACATGTCCGGCGGGAGGTCGGTGGTGTCAAGGGAGATGTTCCAGTGATACGATTCTGTGGTTCCCTCCGGGACGGTTATCTGCATCTGTTTTACGAAGGTGCGGGATTCTGCAGTATCGGGAGCGGTGGTGTGATCGAACCATACCGGCTGCAGGGTGATGAGGAGTCTTCCTTCCTGCGGCCGGAACACGGAGCCGGTTAGGGTGACGGAAGTTCCGCGGTGTTGATCCGGGATTGTGTCGATAATGACCCAAGGTGTTTCCGGCGTCGGTTCAAGGGGTGGTAGGTGGCCCTGAACCAGGCCGGAGTGTCAAGCGAATAAATTTTTACCAAAAATTCCCGTGCATACCAAAACTCAGAGGTATTCATGATGATATGCCAGGCATTTGTGCTTTTGGTGCCCTGCTCTACCTGAATTACCGATGTAATCATTCCGGAGTTTCTTGGCGGGGTACATACCCGTGTGTCATGGCATTCCCCGTCAGTCCAGTAATGTTCAAAGAGCAGTTCGCTTCCCGCCGGGAGATTTGTTTCTCCGGAGATTGTGTACGTTGTCCCAAGCATCTGATCCGGGATGGGATCGATGGTTATCCAGTATTCTTCCTCCGCCGCTGCCGCTACGCTGGAGATCATCAGCAGGCCGCACAGCAGCATCGCGAAAAATAGTTTCTTCATCCTCGTCATCCCTCCCTTTGTGAGGTAATTTCCCGTGAGACTTATAAAAAAAGATTGGACAAACACTCGTCACCTGCGCAAAAACAGGGCCGCGGCAATGACACCGGAAACTCCTGCAATGAACAGAAATCCGGGTGACGCAGGTGTTGTCGTTTCAGGAACGGGAACGA
>DALTYF010000001.1 GCA_029986195.1 Methanocorpusculum sp.
ACCTCCTCGGACGCGGTATCCTCATCCTCAAAGTAGCCGTCAGTAAGATGCAGAGCCTGCGGTGACGGAACCGCCCACCAGCACCCTTTCCGAATCCTGGCTGCGGTCATGCAGTCCGCAGAAATATCTGCCGTATGCAGATCGAACTCTCCGGAAATCCGCTGCTCGGAAACATTCGGAAACGCTGCCAGAATCCGGTCACCGTACCACATTCCTCCCGCCGCAGGAGACCGGACCTCCGGTCCCTGGGCCCTGAGGGTCTCCTCCACCTCCCAGGTGGTCAGATCTGCGGCGGTTCCTGCATGCCGCCGTATCCAGTCACCAAGCTCCCCTGTCCCCGGTACCGCAGGTTTCGCCGATCCAAGGCATCTTACCCGAAACGACAGTTCACGCATCAGTATTCACTATTCAGCAGATGCGTATTGAAACTATTTAATGATGCCTCCCTTTGGGCGTTACACGTTTTCTGTGGGCTTAAGCTGCCCTTTCACCCGGATTGGATCAGGTTTATTGCATTCTGCCGCACACGTAAACAGCAGAATGGCTGCGACGATCCGCTACGGATTACCGGGAACCGCGCTTGATGCATATACTGCGGAGTATCTCGCGGAATCCAGGGACCATCCTGCCGGTGTGTGGATGATTCTGCCGGTAAACCGTCTGGCCGAAGCCGTGAAGCAGGACATGGCCGCACGAAACATTCCTTTTATCCCCTCCCGCATTACAACCCTCTCCGCATTTGCCGAGACCGTTGTAACCGCTGCATATCCCGGTGTACGCATTCTCTCCCCCGTTGAACAGAAACTCATCTTCTCCCGTATTGCCGAAAACAATCCCGGGATGTGCCGTCTGCTCTCTCCAAAAGCAGACCCTGCGGATGCTCCCGGCAAATCCGTGGGTTTCGCATCGGTGGAAAATCTCGTCACGCTCTATAACACGCTCAGGTTCCGGAATGCTGTACTCCCGCAGGGAAACGACAGACTCGCAGCCCTTGCATCGGTATTTTCCGCGTATGAATCCTTCTGTGACACCGAACAGACCGCAGATGCACCTGCCGTCCTTCGTCTTGCCGCCGCCGCCGTCCGCAGCGGCAGGTTTCCGCTGCAATCCGTGTACCTCTATGGCATCTTCTCACCGAAAGAACGTGAGACGGAGCTGCTGGACGCAGTACGCACTGCGGCCGGCCGGCTCTGCGAGTTTGTCCCGCATGCTGCAAACGACAAAATTTTTCCGCCGCATGACGACATACCGCCCGCCGGGAACAGTGCAGGAGAGTTTGCCGAATCGGTGTTTCAGAGACTTTCCGTCTCACCCGATCTGCCGATCAAAAAGATCGGCGTGTTCCCTGACCGTACCGCCGAACTCTCTGCGATTGCTGAAGAGATCTGCGGCCTCATCGAAAACGGGGTACAACCCGGAGACATTGCGGTGCTCACCCCGGAAGTCCCGCTGTATGCTGAACTTGCCGGAGAGCTGTTCCCGGATTTTTCCGCAAACGGACAGCCCCTGGAGTTTACCAGCTCCATCGGTCATCCGCTGTTTCGCAGCAGATCCATAGCCGCTGTCTTTTCCCTTCTGAAAACGGTTCTTGGAAACTACACCGCTCCGGACATGACAACCCTCTTCTCCTATCCGTACTTCTTCTGGGGGGAACGTTACATCCCGCCCCGTGATCTCACCTGGATATCCCGCGCTGCCGGGATCACCGGCGGCAGGCGGCAGTGGCTGGAGTATCCGAAAAACCTTCGCGCAGGATTTGCGGCAGGCATGGATGTCCCCGGCATTCCCGCTCCGGAAAAAGCGGAGCTTGCCACAAAGGTTCAGCGGATCGATACCCTCCTGAAAAAACTTGAGGACGTATTTTCCCTGCTGGACCGGCTCGGTAGAAAAAAACGTTCAGCCTCGGAGTTTGTCGCCGTCCTGTGCCGTATCCTTGCCGAACTCGGCTACCCGCAGGGTCATCTCGGCAGACGTCTTCCGCCGGAAGATGCGGCTGCCGTTGAGCGTTTCTCCCTGGTTCTTGCGGACATTGATGCAGCGGAAACCCTGATGCCGCCGGAACGCATCTCTCCTGGCAGGTTTTATGCGATGCTCTTTGCCTTCGTCAGATCGGTGCAGAGTTCCCCTTCCTCTACCGAAAATCCCGGATATACGGTGAAAATTCTCGGATTTCGTGAAATAGTTCACCAGAAAATACCGCATGTCTTCCTCGCCGGCCTCACTGCTGATGTACTTCCCCGTGTCCATCCCCGGCTGCCGTTCCTGACCATGGCAGAGACACTGGAAGCAGGAACCCAGACCTATGAAGAAACCCTCAGAGAGGAACGGTATGCATTTCTGTCGGCGGTTCTTGCAGGTGAAAAATCCGTGTACCTTTCCGCTCCCGCAACTGATGAGGGGACGACAAAAATTCCGTCTGCATGGCTGCAGATGTTTGATCTGCCGGATACCGGATGGAACTGCGGCGAATTCCGCCACTCGGCATCCTGGCTTTCGGAACACGCAGGCCGTCTGATTGCGGAAGGAACATGGGAGGACGGTCTTGACTGTTCCCGTCTTCCGGATCTGTCCGATGCGGCACGGAGAATCGGTATCGAGACGGTCGAACGTGCCGGTCCTCCTGCAACCGTCTATGACGCGGTTTTTTCCTCCCACCCGCTTCGGGAACAGTTCAAAGCCCGGTACAGTGCTGCGGCATGTTTTACTGTAACGGATCTGGAGCGGTATGCCGCCTGTCCGTTCCGCTGGTACACGGAACTGCATCTGCGGCTGATACCGCATCCCGACCCGGAAAGTGATGAACGGCCGGAGCTCGGAAATGTCATTCACAAAACAATGTACCGGCTGATCACCGAGTCGGAGAACTTTCCGCCGTCGAAGGATACGCGGGATGCCGCTGTATCCGATCTCCTGAGAATTGCGGAAGAGGAGTTTTCCAAAACCGGTCTTGCAACACCGAAGTGGCAGAGCCTGCGCAACCGCTACATCGGCACACCTTCATATCCTGGCAGATTTTCCGAGGTGATCGATCACGAGATTGCACTTGCTGAAACCGGCAGCGTCACGCCGAAAGAACTGCTGGAATATCCCTTCTCCATGACGGAAATGCCGGGCGTTCTGCTTCCTGACGGAAGCGAACTGCGGCTGGAGGGAAGAGTTGACCGTATTCGTTTTTCGGAGGGAACATACATCGTAACCGACTACAAAACAGGCAGGGCAAAACATACTGTGGAGATAAAATCCGGCAGATCCCTGCAGCTTCCGCTCTATCTTGCGGCAATGGAACATCTTCATCCCGACTGGACACGGGGCGGAGGAACCTATTACCGGATAGCAGCGGGTGCGGTTGAAGAGACAAATCCACTCAGCCATGATGCGGACTGTTTTGTATCCGATGCCCTGCTGCATGCGGCACGCTGCCGTGCCGGCATGCAGCAGGGCAGATGTCAGCCGGTTTACGACAAAACATCCTGCGAACACTGCCGCGAACGGTTTATCTGCCGGTTTGACCGCCTGCGGTCTCTTGCAGGAGGGGATCTCTGATGCCGGACCTGACCGCCCGGCAGAAAGAGGCACTTGCAATGGGAAAGAGCCTCTGCGTAACGGCAGGTGCCGGTACCGGTAAAACATTCCTGCTGAGCAAACGCTATCTGGCACTTCTGATGCATCTGCGGGAACAAAAAGGCACCGCAACCGTTTCCGAGGTTCTTGCCCTGACCTTCACCGAAAAGGCCGCAAGCGAGATGCGCGAGAGAATTGAGTCCGACATCCGCACACTTGCAGTCTCCGCATCCGCTGAAGAGGAGTACCGGTTCTGGACCGGCATTCTTGATGAGTTCTTCCGCGCCTCCATCACCACGTTTCACGGATTCTGTGCATCGGTTCTGCGGGAGTTCGCGCTGGATGCAGGTCTTGATCCCGGTTTTGACATTCTGGACGAGATGGAAAAGCAGGTACTGACGACAACACTCATCCGCAACGTTCTCATCCGTCCGCCGGAATCTTTGTATCAGGATTGTGCACTGCTGTTTGAGGATGTGGCCGCCCCGGAAAAGGTGATTGCCGAACTTCTTCCGAAGTATCCTGAGTTCCGACACCATTTCCCGGGAACCGACGAAGAAATGGACGCCTGTATCCGGGAATGGCGGCGTCTGATGCTTGCGGCTGTCCGGGAACGGCAGGCGGCATTCTTCTCCGGGGAAACTCCGGATGCTGTTGCGGATCTGATCGATCTTGCGGAGTGTTACGGAGACTGCACCGACTCCGGTGCAGAGTATCTCCGCCGGATTCTTCCGGCCCTCCAGCAGCTTACGGCCGATACCGATGCGGAAACATTCTGCGCTGCCGTTGCCGCAGTACAGGAGGCAAACGGAAGCAAGACCGGTGCACGACTCGGCAGCCGGGGCGTGTTCGGTGCAGACCTTGACCGGCTGCGGAAATCGTTTGCATCGCTTAAGTCTGCGGCGGAGACTGTTCCGAAGGGATGGGATCAGATTCCTGACCCCAACGATGCCTTCTCCCGCGAAAGCGTCCGGGTGATTGCCGCGCTCGGCCGCGTAACCGATGAGATTCACCGCAGCTATCTGCAGGAGAAACAGCAGCGAGGAGCGCTGGACTTTGAGGACTTAATCCGCATGACCGCAGAGATCATTGAGGTTCCGGGCGTTCTGCATGCACTTCAGCGGCGCTTCTCCTACATCCTCGTTGACGAAGTGCAGGACACCGACCCTGCACAGTCGGCCATCGTCTGGAAGATCATCGGTGCTCTTACCCCGTCCAACGATGCGGTCTTCATCGTCGGTGATCCGAAACAGTCAATCTATGCGTTCCGCAACGCCGACATCTGCGAGGTGAACGCCATGCAGGAGAGGATAACCGTCGGTTGCGGAACAGATCCGGTTGCACTTGACATCAGTTTCCGCAGTACCAAGGAGGTTCTGGGTGTGGTGAACACCATCTTTTCCCGGCTGTTTGCCGAGACCTCCGAGGCATGGGATGTCTCCTATGATCCCATCTCCGTGTCCCCGGAGCGAAAAACGGATCTGGGAACGGTACAGATTCTCAGAACCATTCCTGACGGCTCTGTCCCTGATATGCTTCTTGAAGCACGGGCGATCGCCGCACGCATCCGGGAACTGACCGCCTCCGGCACCATGATCCGGGACGGATGCGGCATGCGTCCGGCACGGTTCGGGGACGTTGCCGTCCTGCTTGAGACCCGGAACAGCCAGGCGATGATTGAGCATGCCCTTCGTGAAGCGGACGTTCCCTACAGCATCTACAAAAGCCAGGGATTCTACCGCTCGCAGGAGGTTGCCGACATTACGCAGCTTCTCTCGGTTGTTGCTGGACTGGGCGATGACATTGCGCTCTACGGGGTTCTGCGCTCCCCGTACTTCGGCATCCCGGATGCGGAACTCTGCATTGCGGGCGGCGGCAGCTACTACGGTCGCGTTATCCGGTATGCCGCAGAGAACCCCGGGTCCCGGATTGCGGCCGCTGCTGCCCGGCTGAAGGAATGGCAGACCTCTGCCGGAACCGAACCGCTGCCGGAACTCCTGCGGCGGATTCTGCGGGAGTCCGGTATGTACGCGGTGTACGGCGGCATGCGGAACGGCAGGTATGCTCTTGCAAATCTGGAGAAACTGATCGGACTTGCCCGCTCCCAGGTACGCAGACGTGCGATGCCGCTGCCGGAGTTTGTACGGATGCTTGCAACCGGCGCTGAGCAGGAGATCAAGGAGAGTGTTGCACAGATCGATCTGCCGGAGGGGGATGCGGTACGGGTTATGACCGTGCATGCCGCAAAAGGACTGGAGTTCCCGATTGTAATCCTTGCAAATCTTGACAGCACTATCTCCTCTCCCGGAACCGGCCTTGTGCTTGACAAAGATCTCGGTGTGGGTCTGCCGCTCCGGATGCACGGCGCAGGGGACCGGGCCGCTGATACCTTCGTGAAGATGTTCACCCGCGATGTCCGGGATGCAAAAGAGATCGCAGAGAAGAAGCGGCTGTTCTATGTTGCCATGACACGGGCACGGGATCATCTGATTCTGTCGTATGTGCAGGGCAGAAACTTCCCGCCGAAAAACAGCCGTGCAGCATGGCTTGCCGCATATCTCCTCCCGCAGGAGAGTTCGTCGTCGTCATTTACGTTTGCAACGGATGACGGAATCCCGGTTGAGATTTCCGTTACCGAATATGTTTCGGACGGACATACCGTATCTGATGCCGCCGTGCCTATAAAAGTCCCGTCTCCTCCTGCAGATTATCAGTATATCAGGGGAGAGACGGCAAAAAGCCACGACACCGCAGGACGCCCGGTCAGCGCAACCCGCCTGAACCATCCGGATCAGGCGACCACCTGCACCATATCTGCGTCCGCGGTTTACGGGACGGTTCTGCACGGAGTATTTCAGGGCCAGGATGCTGCCATGCTGTGCAGACGTTACCGGTTGGACGAGGAGGTCTGTATCTCTCTTGAACGTGCATATGAAACATTTCGTATCTCGCCCCTGATGCAGAACGTTGCCGAGGAGTTCTGCGAACTGCCGTTCTCGGCTGAAATCTGCGGCAGGCAGTTTACCGGTGCCATCGACCGGCTTGTCCGGTATGCCGACGGAACCTGGTGCGTCATCGACTACAAATCCGGTTCCCTGCAGGCCGCGGGAGCGGACGAACTGGAAGGCTACCGGCGTCAGGTCTCCATCTATGCCGCTGCGGTCCGCCGGCTCTTTTTCGTGGAGGCATCCGCCTGCATCTACTTTGCACAGGACGGCGGCATCATGGAAGTGTCCCCGGATGAATCAGGACTTTCCGGATTTGTTTGATGACCGGTGGGCTGTGGACGAAAGCATGAATATCCGGCAAAGCATATGAATACCTCATGATTCATGTTGGTGTTCTTGGAGCAACCGGCGCTGTCGGTCAGCGTTTTGTCCAGCTCCTCGCAAACCATCCGTGGTTTACCCTCTCGACCCTCACTGCATCCGACCGTTCCGCAGGCAAGACATACGGTTCCGTCGTGAACTGGCGGCTTGACTCCCCGTTTCCGGAGTCCGTCAGGGATATTATTGTCTCCCCCACCACTGTTGACGCGGTAAAGGACTGCGACATTGTGTTCTCCGCACTTCCTGTGGACATTGCCACACCCCTTGAATCCGAGATTGCGGACGCAGGTGTTGGTGTCTTCAGCAACGCAAGTTCCCACCGTATGGCCGCAGATGTTCCGCTCATGATTGCCGAGGTCAACCCCGGGCATGCCGCACTCATTGATGTGCAGAAGAAGAACCACAACCGCGACGGCTTCATCGTGACAAACCCGAACTGTTCCACGATTATGCTTGCAACAGCGCTTGCCCCGCTGATGAAGTTCCCGTTCACCACCATCAACGTCGCAACCATGCAGGCGATCTCCGGCGCGGGCTTTGAAGGTGTTCCGGCGTTCGGCATCTACGACAACGTGATACCCTACATCGGATCCGAAGAAGAGAAGATGTCCCGCGAGGCAAACAAGATTCTCGGTACCTTTGACGGCACGCAGATCACCGGAGCGCCGTTTACCGTATCCGCATCCTGCAACCGCGTTCCGGTTATTGACGGACACACCTTAAATGTCTGGATCGATGTTCCGGCAACTCCTGACGAAGTCATTGAAGCCTTCCGGACCTGGCAGCCGCCGTTTGCCGGACTTCCGACCCAGCCGGAAAAAACGATTCTCTATCTCCCTGATGAAAACCGTCCGCAGCCGCGGCTTGACCGCAACCGCGGAAACGGCATGACCGTCTCCGTCGGACGTGTGCGTGACGGCATCAGGTTTGTTGCAATGGGACACAACACCATCCGCGGTGCTGCGGGCGCATCTGTTCTGAACGCCGAGCTTCTGCACACAAAGAAGTACTTCTGATGAGGTTCTTTTGGGAACTATCCGGAAAATCACGAGGATTTTCTGATAGTTTCCCCAATCCGTATGTATACGATCAACTGATAACTGATTATCACCAAATGATACTACGACGATGGATAATACAGTCCTGATTGGAAACAAGCCGGTGATGAACTATGTACTTGCTGTGGTTACACAGTTCAATGCTGGCAACTCCGAGGTGATCGTGAAGGCCCGCGGCAAAGCCATCGTTCGTGCTGTCGATACTGCCGAGATTGTGACCCGCCAGTTCCTGCCAAATGTGGTCAAACAGAGTGTAACCACCTCTACTGATCAGGTCGAGATGGACAACGGTCCCTCCAATGTCTCATGCATTCAGATCATCCTCGCAAAATCCTGACCTTTTTTTCTATGTCAAACAAGAATACGATAGCTGGTGTGGTGCTGGTGGTTGCCTGCGTTCTGTGCGTGTGGTATGTGGGTCTGCCGGATACAAAGGAGTTTTCCCGCGAAGGGACGATCTCCGCCCTTGGTGACGGTCTGGTTATTTCAGGGGATGACGGCGTCGTGTATATTCCTGCGGCCGGTGTTCCGGAAGAGTTTGCGGTTGGAACCCGTGTTTCGTTTACGGCTGTCCGGAATTATTCGCAGGGGGATGTGATGAGGGGGCCTTACCGGCCTGTAGATATCCGGGATATTTCCCGCGTGTAGGCACGGGTTATGTTTCCGATCACCGTTGGTATTCTTGCGGTTGTTTTTCTGCTGATTGTGGTGCGGCAGGTGGGGCGTGTCCGTCTGCCGATATGGGCGGTAATGACTGCCGGCGCGGTTCTTGCTCTTGTTACGGGATCAATAACTCCTGCCGCCGCGGTTGCGGCGGTGAACGTGGAGGTGAGCGTGTTTTTGTTCGGGATGTTTGTTCTGGGTGCTGCAATGGAGCGTTCAGGTCTGCTGCATACCGCGTCGGTTGCGATGTTTGCAAAGGCGTCCACCCGCCGTCAGGTGATGTTCTGGTTTATTTTTCTGATGGCTGGGGCATCCGCTTTCCTGATGAATGATACGGTTGCGATCATCGGAACGCCGGTTGCACTGTACTGTGCCCGCACATTCGGTATTCCGGTCACCCGGATGCTGGTGGCACTTGCCGCAGCGGTTACCTTCGGGAGTGTGATGACCCCGATTGGAAATCCGCAGGTACTGCTGATTGCACTGTCGGGCGGCGTTCCCAATGCGTTCGGCAGTTTTTTTGTATATCTGTGTGTTCCGGCACTGGTAAGTCTGTATATTCTGTACCGCATGATGATATGGCGTCTGCCAAACGGCGGTGCAGCGTTGCCGCCGACTGACAGCTCCCGCAGTCCGGAGGATCCGGCACTGGAACGGCTGACCAAAGCGTCTCTTGTTCTCGTGTTTGCCGTGATCTTCCTGCGGATCATACTGTCGTTTACCGGGTACGAGCTGCCGCTGGTGGCAATTGCGGTGGCTGCTGCCCTGCCGCTGGTGGTTTTGTCCAGGCGGAGGATGGAACTTCTGCGCGGGGTGGACTGGAGTACGCTGCTGTTTTTTGTGTCCATGTTTGTACTGATGGCCGCGGTCTGGAACACGGGTGTGATTCAGGGTATGCTGCCGCAGTCGTTTACCACGTCGATGCCGGTACTGTTCGGGGTGAGTATCCTTGTGCCGCAGCTGGTGTCGAATGTACCGTATGTGGCACTGGTTCTGCCGGTGCTTGAGGCTGCGGCGGCACCGCTCCATCTGTATCTTGCCCTTGCTGCGGGGAGCACGATCTCAGGCACGCTGACGATTCTTGGCGCGGCAAGTTCGGTGATTATCATCCAGAATGCGGAGAAGCACGGTGAGACAATGACATTCTGGCAGTACTTCCGTACCGGCGTGCCGCTGACGCTTGCGGCCTCTGCGGTGTTTATCGGCTGGATCTGGATATGTTCGCTGTTGTCCGGGGTTACCGGGTAAAGAGGAATTTCAAAAAAAAGTTAGAGTTTCTGTCCGCACTCGGGACAGAACTTTGTACCGGCCGGGACATCAATGCCGCAGGCCGGACACTTTGGTGACCCGACTTTTGTCCCGCATTCCGGACAGAACTTTGCACCGGGCAGAAGGGCTGCCCCGCAGTTTGCGCATCTGCCTGCTGCGGGCGGTGCCATCGGCGCTCGGCATTCGGGACAGAACTTTGTACCGGCAGGTGCTGTTGTTCCGCACTTTGCACAGGTTACCTGTGGTCCTGCTGCGGCAGCCGGGGTCTGCGGCTGCTGGGCACCCTGCTGGCCGCCGAACGGTGCCGGCTGGCCTGCGGCCATACCCGCCATTCCCTGCGCCATCATGTTACCCATACCAACTCCCGCACCCATGCCTGCACCCATCATCGCAAAGCCGGAGCCTTCGCCTCCGCCCTGTGCTGCGCCGGTTCCGATACCTTCAATCGCCTTACCGGACTGGTACTGGATGTAGTTCACACCAAGGGCAGACATTGCGCCGCGCTTGTTGATTGCCTCCTGAACCTCTTCGGGCATGTTGATGTTCAGACCGGCAAACTTCATAATCTTCAGACCATAGACCTCCGTCTCACGGGTGAGCTTTGCAAGACAGAGCTGTTCGATCTCCTGCAGGTATGCAGGCATATCCAGAACGCCCATCTGTTTCTTTGCCTTCAGTTCACCGAGCGTGTCGTTCAGCACCGCAACAATCTGGCCCTTCAGCCACTCCACGATCTCCTCGGACTTTGTAAGACCCTTTGTTCCCACAAACTCCGTGATCAGCTGCAGAGGTTCGGTTACTTTGTAAGAGAACTGGCCGAAGATTCTCAGCTGCACTACACCAAAGTCCACATCGCGGAATGCGAGCGGCTGGCTGGTACCCCGAACTTGTCCCGGAACTCCCGTTTCTGTACCCAGAAGAACTCACCCGATCTGCACGTTTCCCAGAACCGTTCCCGCAATATCTTTCAGGACGGGAATGTTCTGTGTCGTCAGCGCATACCGGTCAGGGCGGTCGAAGACTGCGAGCGCTTTTCCGTCGCGGAAGAAGATACCGTACTCGTCCTCACGGACCAGCACGTTGTCGTTCCACATCACGTTTCTTGGAAGGCGCCACATCACATTGTCGCCTTTCTGATCCTCAACCCAGTAGAATCCTTTCCGGGAATCTGCTCCTTCGATGTCGGAACCGGAACCGATCTTTTTGTTAACTTTTGAGAATAATGCCATTAAAATGCACCAAGCCCTGCCATTGTCTCAATACGTTTCTCAAACACTGCCGAAAGCTCTGCGAGATCCGCACGGATGTCACGGAGATCCGCTTTCACCAGGCCGAAATCTCCTGCATCGGCTGAACCGAGCGTGGTGCGGCACAGTTCGCCGAGAGATCTGATGCCGTCGACAAGCGAGACGTCAAACGCATACAGGGTATTCAGCTGTTCGTCGGTGACGCGGTACGCCGGTGAGATTCCCGAGTATCCCTGTTCTGCGTGGCGGACCCTGGTCTCTGCGGTCTTTGCCGCAGAGACAACCGTTGCAATGTCGTTCATCAGATCCAGTTCCAGTGCATTTCCCGCACGTTCACGGATCAGTTCAAGGGTTCCCAGAACATCCGACTTCAGCAGGTCTGCAACCTGCATCCGGAGGAGGGAGTCGGCAATGCGCAGGTCTTCCTTCTGCCGGTATCCGCGGAAACCCGGGATTCCCATCTGAATCTTCTTCAGCAGTCCGCGATCTTCCTCGACTTTACTTCGTAAATCCGTCGTCATATTTTTGTAACTTCCCGAAAAATTTGATTATTTCTTTGCTGCAACATAGACGATTGCAGCAAGGGCAATACCGGCAAGTGCTCCGCCGAGAACCAGCATCAGATCCGCTCCTGCATACAGCAGCATCAGAACCGCACCGATAACTGCAAACAGTACACCGGCACCGGTGATCAGCGGTTCTTTTCTGCCAAGTGCAAAGGATAAGGCGACCATGATGAGGCCGATGCCAAGCAGGAACACACCGGCGGCTGCCAGGAGTCCGAGACCTGCATATCCTACCAGAATTGCGACACCGAGCATCAGAATTACACTCAGCCAGCCAATCTGGAACCGTTTATTTTCAGCATTTCCCATAGGTATCTCTGGTACGTATGTACTTATTTGGAGATGTGGACGTCATGAGGCAAAGAACTTTTCCTGATGTCAGGCAAAAAAAGATTATGTGGTTTTCTTTCCGATGGAGTCGAGCGTGATCTCAAAGGTCAGGGTTTTTCCTGCAAGCGGAGGGTTAATGACGACGCGGGTCATATTGCTCTCGTTGTCGATTACCATGACCTCACCCTGTACCACCTGAATTGCACCGGTCGAGTAGTCGTACATCAGGAAGGTGGACCCAACGGAGACGGGGCCGTTGTTGTAGGTCTCTGCAAGGGAAAGCGGAATGTCGGCGTATGTGTCGTAGCTGTATGCACCGTAGGCCTGATCCGGGGTCAGGGTTACGGTCTTTGTCTCTCCCGGTTTCATACCGACGACCGCGGCATCAAATCCCTTGACAACCTGACCGGAACCAAGAACAAAACTCAGCGGTTCTTTTCCGACATTTGTCTGGTGGACGGTTCCGTCTTCCAGCGTCAGGGTATAAAAAACGTTCACTGTATCATTGGCTTTTGCCGTCTGATCCGCGGTCCCTATGCAGCCTGCGGCAAACACCACAAGAGTCAGGGCTGCAAGAGCCAGCAGAGCTCCGGTTATTTTTGGATTCATGTAAAATATATTTTACACGTTATCGTATAAAAGTATTCAGCAGTTCTGTACGGGATGTGCGAGGTCCAGCAGGACCTCCTGTGACTGGGTGCGAAGCGCAACCGCCGCGACCGCACCGATCACCCCGCGACCGCCGAACGTTTCAATCCCGCATCGCTCTGCTGCTGCCAGTACCTCTTCTTTTGTCACCCGTTCACACCTGATGCGTGCGGCAAGCATCAGCAGCTCTTCAGGCACATGCAGGCCCTGGGCGATTGCAACACCCCAGTTCCCGGAGACGCTCTCCTCCTCAACAAACCGGCTGATCTTTGCTGCAAGTGCTGTCACTGCTTCCGGCTTGACGGCAAGTTCTAGGAAACTGCACGAGTTTCCTGCGGTCTTCTCCGCAATATCCTGTGACAGCACTGCCACCTGATGCCGGATACCGATTGCCTCTCCGCTTTCGGTAAGATACTTCAGCAGTGCCTGCGACAGGGCAAATGTTGCACCGCCGCATCCTTCCCGGTCAGTATCATCGATGCCCACGGTTACATGCATGAGCGCCCGTGTCCGTACCTCTCCGGTTACCTGACCGTCGGCCGAACTGATGGAAACCCCGCAGACACCCTTTGCCTGTCCCATCATGGAAGACAGTGAGTATGCCGGACCGCCATAGACCGAGCGGATCGTCTGAATGATGGTATCTCCTTCACGCCGGACCGCTGCAAGACCGACTGCCGCATTTGTCAGATCCGGTTCAGGAACAGGGATGCCAATCCGGCTGCGCTCCTGGAAAAGCATGCCGTCCCGCACAACCGACAGTGCGGCACCACCCGCTTTCCGGTGATGGAACTCACAAAATCCGGCGCAGCCGCTGCTGAGACACTCATGATAAATTTCAACTTCATCTCCGTCCACCGTGGTGAAAATGCGGCGGCAGGTGGTGGGCGACATTGCACTCCGTGATGCATACCGCGCGGGATTTCTCCCGTGTTTTTCCTCCTTGATAAAAATACATCCTTCCTGCAGAAGCCGGTTGATCCAGTCCTGTGCTGTCGAACGGGGGACCGCTGTTGCCTCTGCAAGTTCTGCCGTGGTGAAGTAACCGGCTTCAAATGTCATCTGGCGCATCGCCTGCACAAACTGACCGCGCCGGGCAACCATTCCTCCGGGACCCGACACGTGTTTTTTTGTGTCTTCCGGACTGGTTTTCAGAGGTTCATGTTCCGCCATAGCGTTCCTTCACTGCAAGCAGATCCGCAAGGACGGCACTTGCGGTCTCAACGGACCCTGCACCCCTTCCGATGAAGGTGATCGGACCTGCAAGTTTGGTCTCCACCGTCACCGCGTTCAGCGTGCCCTCCACCACCAGCGGGTGATCCTTGGGAATCAGCCGGGGTGAAACTTCAAGCAGCCTTTTTTCGGGATGAATCGATGCGATCAGCCGGATGGTGTGACCGGTCGTGCCTGCCATGCGCAACGCGTCGGGTGTCAGCCGGTCAATACCGATCCGAATCACATCATCCAGGGTGACCCCCATGTCAAACACTGCGTTTGCCAGAATCACCAGTTTGATTGCTGCATCCGTTCCGTTCACGTCATATGTCGGGTCTGCCTCAGCGTACCCGAGATCGCGTGCCTCATCAAGTGCCTGGGCATAGGTGAGACTCTCTTCCTCCATTCTCGTGAGAATGTAGTTGCAGGTACCGTTTAAGATCCCAAACAACTGGAGGACTTTGTTTCCGGCAAGACCGTGTACAAGACCGTTGATGATTGGGACCGCGCCTGCGACCGTTCCCTCAAACATTAACGCTGCATTGTGTTCTGCTGCAAGCTGTGCAAGTTCCGGATAGGCAATAGAGACCGGACCTTTATTTGAGGTCACCACATGTTTTCCCCGCGCAAGTGCCGTACGGATATTGGAAAGAGCCGGTTCACCGGTCTGTGCATTCGTCGGGGTTACCTCGACAAGAATGTCGTATTCCGCCTCACTGACGATTCTTTCCGCGTTCCATGCCGTATCTCCGCATCTGCCGGTTGCTGCCTTACGGGCAAACACCTCGTCCATAGCAAGAGATCCGCCCTGCTGTGCGACCACACCGCTTTTGGAGTCGGCTGCGGCGGTTATCACAAATCCGTATGCCGGATCGGAAAGAACCTGTGCCACTCCTCTGCCGACCGAACCAAGACCGAGAAGGGCAATCTTCATTGGTGTCACGGCTCTTCCTCCATTTCATCGACGATCAGAAGATGTTTCTCCTCTGCAATCTTCATCAGAATATCAAATGCCTGCTCCATCTCCGCTGCTCCCGCAGCTTTGATGGTTAGTTTTGCGGTGGACGGCTGGGTTATATGCGGCATGATGATGTGCAGTTCGGTCACCTCGGCAACGTTTGCCCTGTCGATACGGTTCACGGTGTCCGTTAAATCGGTGTGCAGAATATGGCCGATTAAAATGAATGTCTTGGTGCAGGTCAGATGCTCTGTTCCTATCCGGATGATCTCAATACCGTTTTGTGCGAGCGCTGTTTTCAGCTGATCGAGCCGGTTCTGCGGGAGCGAAACTACAATGTCTACGATCAGGGTTCCGTTGCTCGTTTCTGCACCGCGCTGGTGCATGATCGAAATAATATTCGCACCGCTGTCAGAAACCGGTTTAATTGCCGCAAGGAGCTGGCCCGGCTTGTCGTTGAGTTCAAGTCGTAGTGATATCTGCACCGTATCTTATCCCAATACTAATCCGTCCCGCATCCATTTTAATGTGGGGTTTGGTTTTGGATCTCCGCCGCATTCAGAAAAGAAGATTTGCTGCTGTCACGCAGACCCAGTAAACCGCCACGGCGAACAGACCGCCGGAAAGTGTTGCAAGCAGGTTTGTTCCGGAGTTGCCGATGACGCCTTTGTTTTCGATGAGTGCACCGATCAGACTGTCCATGTTGGTACCGAAAAATCCTGCGGCAATACCTATGAGGCATACATACCAGGGGGCAACCTCAAGCACGAAGGCAAGTCCGCAGATGATTGTTGCGCCGAACAGGCAGGCAAGCTCACCAAGAACGGTTACTCCGCCGTTTGTTCCGGCGGGTACCGGACGCAGTGTTGTGATCATGTACGGGGTTCCGCCGGTGACGCCAATCTCGCTTGCGAGGGTGTCGGCGGTTGCGGTTGCAATGCAGCCGAGGAAGAGTGCGGCAAAGATGTAGTCTCCGGTGATGCCGAAGAGAATTGCACCGGCAACGCCCACGAGTGCGTTGGCGAATGCGTTCATATAACCGCGGCGTCCGCTCTTCCCCTGTTCAACACCGAGGAAGACTTTCTCTGCGTACCGATACTTGGTAAAGAACGATCCCAGAATGAAGAAGCTGATAACTATGAGGAACCAGGGGACTCCTGCAAACGTGATGAGAATGATGCCAAACAGAACGGCGGCGAACACTCCGCTTGCGTCAACCGTTTTTGCCCGGTAGGCAAAGTAGGCAAATCCTGCACATACCACGACCGCCAAAGCGAGCATCGTTGCATCATACGTGAACTCCAGATCGAAGAACAGGGTGATGGTCATCGCGACACCCAGGAGTCCGATCATTCCTGCGTCGTCGCGGTCGGTGAGGATGCTGCGCAGCATGAGCAGTACGACAACCGCGATGATTACAACCAGACT
>DALTYF010000167.1 GCA_029986195.1 Methanocorpusculum sp.
GAACTCCTGACCTTCGCCGTGTGAAGGCGACGTCATACCACTAGACCACGAATCCAAGAAAATACCCACAAAAAGGGAGTGCACCGACCGGGATTCGAACCCGGGCTATTGGCTTGGAAGGCCAAAGTCATACCTCTAGACCATCAGTGCTTTTGCGTCACATATGTTTCATTTTGAAGTAATTAAATCTGCCGGATTTCTCGGCATTGCCCATAAATTCGTTGATTGCCAGTGAATGATCGTCATCAATCGAATTTCAGCCCACAGAAGGCACGAAACACACTGAAAAAACATCACGGAACAGTTCGTGAACATCACAGAATTTCCCTTCAACACAGTATTTCCGTGTTGTTCACGAACTGTTCCGTGATGTTTTTTCAGTGTGTTCAGTGTTTTCCGTGGGTATCAGGACTTTATGGGCAACACCGGATTTCCCAGAACAAGAGAAGGAGGGATTAGTATCCCTGCATCTCCTGCTTGATCTTCTCCAGGTTTGCGATACGCTTCTCAAGGGTCGGGTGCGTGGAGATCAGCTCCATCACAGACTCACCGGATATTGCGGGGATGATGTAGAATGCATTGTTGGCAGAGACCTCACGCTTCTTATCCGGAGGTATCGTATCCATTCTGCCGGAGATCTTCTTCAGCGCACGGATCAGTGCATCCGGGTCGCGGGTGATGTAGGCACTGCCGCGGTCTGCCGCAAACTCCCGGTACCGGGAGATGGCCATCGTGACAAGCGTTCCCACGATATACACGATGACAACCACGACCATTGCAACGATGAAGACAATAATTCCCCCGCCGTTCTCGCTGTCGCGGTTGCTGCTGAGGAGCGCCATGATGAAGGCATTGTTGATGATCATCGCCGCAACCGAAACCAGGAAACTGCCGATGGTCATCGTCAGCATATCCCGGTTCTTGACATGCGCGAGTTCGTGGGCAAGGACAGCTTCCAGCTCCTCATCAGTGAGGATACCCCGGATTGCCTGGGTCACTGCCACAACCGCATGTTTCGGACTTCTTCCGGTCGCAAATGCGTTCGGTACCGCAGATGGCATGATTGCCACCCGTGGCATCGGCAGATCTGCCTCATCGGCGAGTTTTTTCACCATTGCATACAGCTTCGGCTCTTCGTCTTCCGATACAACCTTTGCCCTAGTTGACATCAGCACCAGTTTGTCCGAAAGGAAGTACTGGATCAGCGCCATTACCGCTGCCATTCCGATGATCAGGTAGAGGTAGGAGGAACCAAACATGCCGGTACCTGCCAGCCACCATGCGATCACCGAGAAGAGTACGACGTAGATGAGGCCCATAATCAGCCACGCCACCATCTGGCGGGCGAGAAGGCCAAAGTCACGCTTCCATATCATTGTAGATATTAATGTATACGCGCGAGATAATATGTTTCGTGTCCCGGAGGTGGATATTCATAGGTGTATCGGGACTGCATCACTCGGGACTAGCGGATTTTATCGATCTCTTCTCTGAGGATCTCCCGAACAAGTTTTCGCATCTCCTCCTCATTCACAATACGTGATGAGGATTTCTCAGCACTACAGTCACGGGATAATTTTTCCTGACAGGCACGGCGAATCCAGGCAACGGCACTGATTCCTGCCTCATCCGCTTTTACCTCAATCTCTTTCCACAGGGATACAGGCATTCGGACTGTTGTTTGAAAGTCTTTTTTTTCTTTGTGCATCATGTGATGTCTGTTGCAATCAAATTTATTTCAAATGAGTTCAATGACATCAAAAAGACATCTTTATTATATCACCAGACCAAGAATTCTTTGTGGCAGTAATAAGATCGGCACGTATGATAACACAGGGAATATGGTCCTGGCCGATACGTATCTTTTCATCAGGAACGGGTACGGTATGACCCCCGGTGTTCCGGAACTGAACCAGCAGGATCTCACGCTTCTTCTGGTTGAACTTGACACAGCAATTGAAATGGCTGATTACCTTCATGAAATTTATCAGCTTCTTGCGGAAGCGGAAATTTCTGATACGCAGGTCTGTTCCAGCATCCTGAGCAGCATTATTTTGCGTCTGGAACGTACAGCAGCACGAATTGACGGAAACAGGGTGGTTGAAGAGTAAGAGATTCACCCCCGCCGACGCAACAAGAAACCTAAACATCTTTCTCAGACAATATTCTTGGTACATATGTCTGATGACTGCATCACCGAGTCCGGGGAAGAGATCATGACAGAGGAGCTGACCGATCTGGCGTTTGGGATGTTCACCATTTTCATGGAGCAGCAGCTGGAAAAGGAGGAAACCTGTCTGTACCGTGAAGTTGAGGCAGGCACCGATCTGACCGCACGCTGCGAGACACTTCTCGCTGCATTCACCGAGGAGTATCCACCGCTCGTTCCCGCTCTTGCGATGCTTGGAACCGCTACGGACATTGCTGGACTGTATGCAGCAGGCGAAGGAATTGTTCCGACGAAAACCACAAAGTCCTACTGGATTCAGCAGGACCGTCCCAGTGCGGAAACAGGGGCCACAGGGGCAGAGGAAGCAGGAAAATGGCTGATCTTTCTTGCGCCAGAAGAGGTGGATGCCGCATGGCAGAAGGTGCGCAACGCAACCGTTGCCGGCACGCTTGGCATCGGTGCGAAGGTGAGCACGGCAAAGGAAAACGAGGACTCACGCGATGACCGCAAAGTCATCTATGTTTTCACCGCCGACTGGGCAAACGAAGAAGACGTCATGCGCGTGCGTGAAGAACTGAAAAATCTCGGGTTTGTGGATCGGATCGGCTACAAACGCAACCTTGACACCTACGCGGGTGAGTACCGCGAAAAGGGAAAACGCGTGACCTACTATTCGGTCTAACTTTTTTTGAAAAAGAAAAAAAATAATCGGTGCGGGTATACCGCGCCTCTCTATACACGTGACCGCGCGGACACACCGAGTCGCTTATGCTTTCCGTTCCTTGTTCTTCGGGCGGAGCGAAGTGGAGCCGCACTTGCGGCAGGTGGTTGCGCGGATAGCGTTACGTGCGTTGCATTTCATGCAAACTTTCACATTAAGAAGTCTTGCCTCTGCTTCTGGGAATCTCATGTATGAATAACCCCTATATTGAGTTCTATAGTTTGGGTGCTGAATGATATTAACAATTACGCTCACACGGACACAACATACCAGTCCCGGAACGCTGCAAGTGCACGCGCACGGTGTGAGAGAGCATTCTTCTCCGCCATCGCCATCTCGGCAAGTGTCTTTGCGCCCACAGCAAAGACAGGATCGTAGCCGAAGCCTTCCGTTCCGCGTTCCGCGGTTGTGATCGTTCCGTCAACCCGGCCGGAAAATACCCGGATTCCGT
>DALTYF010000168.1 GCA_029986195.1 Methanocorpusculum sp.
ATCATGCCCGCTTCCCCTCCGCTGTACACACACCCGCAGACGATTGCCGATCTCGCCGACATGATCGTTGCCCGCGTGCTGGATCACTGCAAAATACCCCACACCATTGGATCACGGTGGAAAGAATGAGAGATTTTATCAAACGAATGATTGCCGAGGGACTGGCCGAGGAGGTAACCGAACCGGTCTCGTCGGTTTATGAAGCACCGAAGCGGGCATTTTTCAGCAAAAAAATGCTCTACTTCCACAACTGTGACGGACACAGATGTGTGATGAACGCGATCGCGGACCGCAAAAGTCTCTCGGTCGCACTGGGCATTCCGGAGAACACACTCGTCAGAACGCTTGCCGCATGTACATACGCAGGAAAAACCCATGACGTGGGAAAACTTGCGTTCGTCCCGGCAAAGCTCTCGGACCTGCCGATCATGAAACACTTCCCCAAAGACGCAGGCCGTTATCTTACCTCCGGCATTGTGTTTTCCGCATGGAACGGCGTGGAGAACGCATCGATTCATCGTATGGAAGTTCTCGACGATACGCATCTGATCGGACGAATCGTGGAAGGCCGTCACACTTACAAGCTGCTCCAGCAGGCAAAGGCTGCGGGTGGAAAGCTGCCGGTCGCAATCGTGATCGGCGCGCATCCTGCGGTGACCTTTGCCGCATGCACCCGGGTTCCGGAAGGAAAAGAGATGGCATACGCGGCAGAAATCCTCGGTCGAGACCTTGACCTCTATGAATGCCCGAACGGCATCCGGGTTCCGGATGCAGAGATTGTGCTCTACGGGTACATGACCGCAGAGCTGCACGAAGAAGGGCCGTTCGTGGACATCAGCGGGACGTATGATCCCGTCCGCATGCAGCCGGTAATTGAACTTGAGGGAATGGCCTGCAAGCCGGACTTCATCTATCACGGCATTGTGCCTGCCGGAGCGGAACACAAGATGCTGATGGGCGCACCCTACGAGCCGCGGATTTATCAGGCGGCGGCAAACGTAACAAACGTCCGCGATGTGTTCCTCACGCCGGGCGGGGCGGGATACTTCCATGCGGTGGTGCAGGTGAAAAAGATGACCAACGGCGACGGCAAGAATGTGATCATGGCCGCGTTTGCGGCGCACACCTCGCTCAAGCATGTGGTGGTCGTGGACGAGGACATCAACATCTATGACCCGAACGATGTGGAGTTTGCCATTGCAACCCGCGTCCGGGCAGATCAGGACGTGATGATCATCTCCGGCGTTCGCGGCTCGTCGCTCGATCCGTGCCGGATCGGCGACGGCATGAACGTGAAGATGGGAATCGATGCAACAATGCAGCTCGGGCACGAGGATGAATTTATCCGTGCAGACTGGAATGAATAAGTAAGGAGTGAAGATGGAACTGGATACGTACGATCAGGCGCTGCTGGACGGCGAGTACGGCGAGAGCCGTCAGAAGATGATGGAGATTCTGCTGGCGCTCGGTAAGATTTACGATGCCGAACGGTTTATTCCGGTAAAGAGCGTGCAGGTTTCCGGAGCGTCGTTCAAGACGATCGGCGAGGCCGGTCTTGAGTGGCTGTCAAGCATCGATGCAAAAGCTGTGGTGCCGGCATTCCTCAATCCCATCGGTATGCCCCGGAACGGCTGGGAGGAACTCGGTATCCCGCAGAGTTTTGCGGAGAAGCAGATTCAGGTGAGCGAGGCCTACATGCGGCTCGGCATCAGGCCGACCTGTACCTGTACGCCGTACTACTTCAGTATCGTGGAACGCGGCGATCACCTTGCATGGTCGGAGAGTTCGGCGGTCAGCTACGCGAACTCGGTGCTCGGTGCACGGACGAACCGCGAGGGCGGGCCGTCCGCGCTTGCCTCAGCGCTGACCGGCAAGACGCCGGAGTACGGTCTGCATATTGTGAAGAACCGTCTGCCGCAGATCGAGTTCCGGCTGGATGATCCGGAAGCGGCAAAGAAGTGGACGAACGCCGAGTACGGAGCGCTCGGAGTGGTTGCAGGCGCAGTTGCCGGCAACCGCATCCCGCTGTTTATGGGTCTTAGGCCGAACCGCGACATGCTGAAAAGCCTCGGTGCGGCGATGGCCGCGTCCGGCGCGGTTGCGCTGTATCATGTGAATGAGATTACGCCGGAGACGCGGTTCCCGTTCTTTAAGCAGCATATTGCCGAGGACGAGCGCGAAGTGGTGACGATTGCGGTTGCGGACGTGCTGGATGTGTTCAAAGAGACGGAGGTCTCTGCGGTTGCAATCGGCTGCCCGCATCTTTCCCGCGAGGAGGTTGCCCGTGTTGCGGAACTCCTTGCCGGTAAAAAGACGGTGATGCCGTTGTATGTGTTCGTTGCCGAGGAGATGAAGGCTTCCTGTGCAGAGGAACTTGCAGTGATTGCAAAATCCGGCGCAAAGGTTGTGCCCGACACCTGCATGGTGGTCTCGCCCCTGATGGATCATGCGGGAGCGGTCATGACCAGTTCCGGCAAGGCGTTTTCGTATCTGCCGGGTATGTGCGGTGTTACTCCCCGGATGGGAACGCTTGAGGAGTGCGTCAGGGTAGGGTGTGGTGAGTAAATGAATTTCCTGGAAAAAATATCTCCGTTTGAGCGGCGTGATCTCCTGTTCGCCTGGTTCTGCCTGGCGGTCGCGTTTACGCTCGGTACCTCCGGCGGTCTTGCGCTGATCACGGAGGCCGGCAAAATCTCGGTGAATATGCTGATGATGACCTTCGTTGTTGCGGTGGTGACGGTCGGACTCTCGTTCGTGCTGCATGAGCTTGCCCACAAGTTTGTGGCAATCCGGTACGGCTACTGGGCAGAGTTCCGCAAGAATACCCAGATGCTGCTGATCGCGGTTGTGGTTGCAGTCATTACGGGCATCGTGTTTGCCGCGCCCGGAGCAACGCTGATCAACACCGCCGGACGCGAGATGACGAAGAAGGAGAGCGGTATTATTTCTCTTGCCGGCCCGCTGACAAATCTTCTTCTTGCAGTTCCGTTCCTTGCGTGCCTGATTGCAGGTGTTCTGCTCGGCGGCGCATCGATCAGTGTGTTCACCTTCCCGGGATTCCTGTTCTATCTGGGCATGGTGGGTTTCCAGGTGAATGCGATGCTCGCGTTCTTCAACATGCTGCCGGTCGGTCCCCTGGACGGCAGAAAGATCCTCCGCTGGAACGCGGTGGCATTTGTGGCCCTGATTGCAGTGTCGCTTCTTATCCTCTACGTCTCGCTGCAGCCGGGAATGTTCGTTGCCCTGCTGCTCTGAAGAGGAGCGGGGACTTTTCTCTTTTTTGTGGTGTTGCCCATAAAGTCCTGATACCCACGGAAAACACGGAACAGTGTGTTT
>DALTYF010000169.1 GCA_029986195.1 Methanocorpusculum sp.
CGGTGCTGCGATTGGTATTCTGATGTTCGGCGCAGGAACGACCGGCAGCAGTATCGCCGACGCCGTCGTCGTCAACAATCCGTATCTGACAACTATCTGTGCATTCCTCTTCAGCATGCTGACGACCGTGATCATTCTGCTGATTGCAAAGATGCGGTCGGCGACGCCGGAGACGATGGTGCTCGCTGGGGTCGCGATCAGTTCACTGTTCAGCGCAGGACTGATGGCGATTCAGTACTTCGTGGACGACACAAAACTTGCATCCATTGTGTTCTGGCAGTTCGGCGACGTGTCGCGATCCAGCTGGATGGAACTTGGCATCATCACGGCTGTGGTGGTCGCGGCGTTTGCCTACATCCTGTTCAAACGCTGGGACTACAATGCAATCGACGCGGGAGACGAGACCGCACGCGGCCTCGGCGTGAACGTGGAACGGACACGGCTCTTCGGCATGATAGCAGCGTCCGTGATCAGTGCGGTGGTCGTGGCATTCCTCGGCGTCATCGGATTTGTGGGGCTGGTCTGTCCGCACATGGTGCGGCGGGTGATCGGTGACGACCACCGGTTCCTGATTCCGGGAAGTTTCGTCTGCGGTGCGGTACTGCTGCTCATCTCCGACACCGTCGCACGTACCATGATTGCGCCGCATGTTCTGCCGGTCGCGGTGCTCACGGCATTTCTCGGAGCACCGGTGTTTCTGTATCTCATCATCAGGGGGCGGCGGATGTGAAGGAAGAGTATCCCGAACACGAAGAACATCACGGGCACCATGTCCACGAACACTCGCACATCGAAGGATACACGCATACACACGAGCACTCGCATGACGTGCCGCACGAACATCACGGTAACGCCCCCGGAAAAGCGATCCTCACAGTAGATGGCGTAGATTTTGAGTACCGGTCCGATCCGGTTTTACAGGACATCACGGTGGGTGTTGCCCAGGGTGAGATTCTGGCGATTCTCGGACCGAACGGTGTCGGCAAGTCCACGCTGCTGAAGTGTATGAACCTGATCCTGAAACCAAAGACAGGAGCAATTCTTCTGGAAGAGATGGATCTGACAAAGATGTCGGGCATGGAGATTGCACGAAACGTGGGATATGTTGCCCAGCGCAACGAGTCGGCACGGATGACGGTGTTTGACACGGTGCTTCTCGGCAGAAAGCCGCATCTCGGCTGGAAGGTAACGGAGAAGGATTATGAAATCGTGGAAGACGCCCTGCGGCGTCTCGGTCTTGCCGATATGCAGCTGCGCTACATCGATGAGATCTCCGGCGGCGAACTGCAGCGGGTCTGCATCTGCCGGGCAATTGTACAGGAACCGTCGGTCCTTCTGCTGGATGAACCGACATCGGCGCTGGATCTCTGCCGGCAAATGGCAATTCTCCGCGTCATCCGTGACGTGGTAGATCATCATAACGTGGCAACGATTATGACGATGCATGATCTCAATCTCGCCCTGCGGTTTGCCGACCGGTTCTTATTCATGAAGGACGGAAAAATCTATGCGGCATGTGACCGGAGCGGTGTTACGGCGGACATGATCGAGGCGGTGTACGGCATTGCGGTTGATATTGTGATGCACAATAATCTGCCGATGGTGGTGCCGAAGTAACCCGGCATTTTTCATGCAGGTTTTTGTGCAGAAAATCTTTCAAAAAAATTACCGGAAAGGGTTTCTTACTCCCAGTTCTTTTTTGTTACACCCCGTACTTCTTCTGCAGCTCGGCAGCCTTTCCTGAACTGATAAATTTGGAAATTCCGTCGTTGATAAGACTCTGGAGAACAAAGTTTCCGTTGCTCATGGCAATACCAAACTCCTCAACACCCTCATCGATAAAGACCGGCTTCATTATGGTCTTACTGGCAGCAGCCTTCATCTGTGCATCCCCCACAACAATGAAATCAACCCCACCCGAGGTTAACTTTTCAACCATTCCGTTGTGGTCGGCCACCAGCACAATCGAACCGTCTTTTATCTTCCGATTGTACACATCGGTTCCCAGATGCTTCTCAAGCCATCTGGAATAGGTACTTTCTCATACACCACGGAAATCTTTGCGTCGGCCTTCTCGAAATCATCTTTCGTAAGCGGACTGTCGGGCCGTACCGCGACACCAATGCCGGAAATGTAATACGGATTGGAGAACGCAACATACCTGAGCCGGTCGTCGGTAATCCCCATGGAGCTTGCCCACATATCAAGATTGCCGGTGACGATCTCATTAAGGTTTCTCTTCCATGAAGTCGGTTTGAATGTGACATCCAGACCTTTCTGTTCCGCAATCCACTCAACCATTTCAATGTCGAACCCGGTGTAGTTTCCGTCAGCTCCGACATACGTCCACGGCTCATTGGATTCATCGATTCCTACGGTGTAGATATCCTTCCGGTACTGAAGATTGTACTTTTTGACGAGATCGGCAAACTCAGGGGTCTGCTGGATATTTTCGAATCCGGCGGTCAGTTTCTGATACAGATCGGTCTCATCCTTTCTCATGATAAACCCGATGCTCTTCGGCTCCCCGACAAATCCCAGGAACTTCAGCGGCTGATACGTATTCAGCTGGCTTCCCAGTGTCATCGTACCCGCAATTGCTGCATCCGCCTCACGTGAAAGAACGGAAAACGCAAGTTCATCGGCGGTAACTTTTATAATGATTTTTCCGTCAGCAACCATCTTGCTATACGCATCACCGAAATGATTCTTCAGCCACTCAACATAGACACTGTTATCAAAAACGGCTATGCTTGTGTTTCCGGCTAAAACTCATCGAGCGTCAGTCCCGAATCGGCACGTGCGATCACCAGATAACTGGTTGGCTCAAACGGCATTTCAACAAATACATACTTGTCTTCACGCTCGGGAGTAATGACAACTGCGCCGATGGTATCAATTTTGCCGTTGATGAGAGCCGTTTCCCAGCCGGCATTCTCCGGAACATAATACGTGTAACTGAATCCCTGATCAGCTGCAATCATCCCGATCAGATCCATGTTGATGCCCTGAGGATTGCCGTCCTTGTCGATGTACTCCCAGGGAGACATGGCCGCATCGACACCGATGACGTAGGTTTGTTTGCTGGTACTGTCAACACATCCCGCGGTGAACAGGATCATGAGTACCGCGAGAAGTAAAATTCCGGTTATAATTTTCTTTTTCATAACTATCGAACCTCATAGTAGGGGGTCAGCAGATCTTCATACGTTCCGATTAAAACAGACGTAAGAACAAATTTCTCTTCACCGATCGGCTCTACTGATAAGAGCCATAAATCGACGTATCCGTCCTTTGTCTTGTTTGCAGTCAG
>DALTYF010000002.1 GCA_029986195.1 Methanocorpusculum sp.
GGGACCATGCCAAACATTTCGGAAAAAAAGGCGGAACTTCAAATAAGTATAAATGTGAGTGAAGACAATCTTGTATTCACAGTGTGAAGTTCACATTGTGAATCCTCGAAATACTATTTCTCCGGCAAACATGCAGGAGATAATTTCTGCCAGGTTGGCGGAGTGGCTACGCGACTGCCTGCAGAGCAGTTCCACGCCTGTTCAATTCAGGCACCTGGCTCTTCCCCGCAAGGGGGAAAATTTTCTTATCGACCATACGCTCGGTATGAGCGTGTCTTCCCGTTCTTTGGGAGATACACAATTCCAACAGGAGATAAAACCAGCCGCACTGTATCCATGCGGGTTAGCAAATGCCGGATATGCATGATGATATTTATGTCACAAAAAGCAATTGATGCAGTATTTGCCGGTCTCTTTCACCTGACCGACATCCGGACCATACTTCGCCGGACAGCGCCTCTGCATCAGCTGAATGATGAAGAGAAGGAAACAGCCAGACGATCGATTGACGCGGTACGAAAACAGCTTGCCGTTCTTGAGGAGGAACTCTTGTGACGATGAGATGTGCTGCGGGAATTGAAACGCGGACCGTGGAAGAGTCCTCGATCAATCTCGATCCCATCCAGGCCGCTGGCAGACTGACGCCGGAAGCAATGAAGGCAGTGATTGCTTGGGGCGACGGCTACTCGGTCTGTGATCACTGCCACAAACCGTTCCGTCTGGACTATGTTGCAAACCCGCCCATCGCAGAGTTCCACGCAGATCTCTCCGCATGGCTCGGCATGGATCAGTCGCAGGTGGTACCGGGTGCACGCAGAGCGTTTCAGGAAGTAACCGGCGCTCTCGTCGGCAAAGGCGAACCGGTAATGATGACCGGCATGGGTCACTACACCGCGTATCTCTCAGTTGAAGTGGTCAACGGTGTGGTCCGGGAAATTCCGCCGACCCCGGATCACCACATCACCGCCGACACCGCTGCCGAGCGGATCGAGGCAGCTATCCGCGAGTTCGGGTACGCGCCGAAACTGCTCTTCATCGATGCGGTGGATTTCATGTACGGTAACTTCCATGACGTGAAAGGTGTTGCACGGGTTGCCCATCAGTATGATATTCCCGTACTCTACAACGGCGTCTATACTGTCGGGGTTCTGCCGGTGAACGGAAAAGACCTCGGCGCCGACTTTGTCGTCGGGTCCGGCCACAAAAGCATGGCAGCCCCCGCACCATCCGGCGTCCTTGCCACGACCGATGAGTATGCCGACGTTGTCCTGCGGACGACGAAAATTTCCGGAGATGTCACCGGTCGCAGATTCGGCATAAAACAGGTGGGCATTCTCGGTTGTTCCCTCATGGGTGCTCCGATCGTCGGGCTGATCGCCTCATTCCCGGCGGTGAAGGAACGGGTGAAACACTGGGACGAGGAACTTGCCAACCACAAAATTGTAACGGATGCCCTCCTCTCCATTGAAGGAACAAAGATCGCCTCAGAGGTTCCGCGCCGCCACACACTCACCAGAATGGATACCTCCGCATCCTTTGATGTGGTGGCCCGGACGCATAAAAAACGGGGATTCTTCCTCTCAAGCGCCCTTGCAAAACGCGGCATCACCGGCATCATGCCGGGAGTAACAAAGCAGTGGAAGTTCAACACCTACGGCCTGACCCGGGAACAGGCCGAATACCTTGCCGCCGCATTTGTGGATATTGCCGAAGAGAACGGCCTTCGCATTGCGTAAGGCCGCCTCACACTTTTTTCGTCAGACTTCCCAGGAAAAGATCTTCATCCGGTGCGATGGACTCAATCGTTGTATTCTCCGCAAACGTATACGCATACCCGCGGACAAGCACCACCGGCACCCCCTCATCCGCCTCGCCCATCAGAAGCTCGGCGGTTGATGCAAGTGAGTCGGCAATTGCCCGGCGGGTCACCTGCAGTTCATGACCGAAGAGATCCGGTTTGCCGCGTTCATCGGTGATCGGAAGAATGCCGGAACATCCGATCGCAACACCCGACACACCGAGCCGCATCGCATGCGTGCGCGAGTCGATGATGATCACTGCAACCTCTTTACCGGTACGCTCCCGGATCTCCTTTCGGATGCGTGCCGCACTCGCGTCCGCATCCTCCGGCAGACGGGTGACCCAGCCGTCCGGCGCGTTGGACTCGTCCACGCCCGCGTTCGGAAGCACAAGATTTCCCCGTGCAGCAAGCAGAAATCCCGGAATGCCGCCAAGGATCTCATCGCTCTCCGCAATCACGATCTCGGCAACCCGCGGGTCAAGATCATACTTTTCTGCAAGCGCTCTGGCGTTCTCGCCCGGCGTGATATCGGCAAGCCGGATGTTCCGCCCTTCGGTGGTGGATAAGGGTGACTCGGCGAAGAGCAGAATATCACGGTCGCAGATTCTCTCTGCCTCCGTATCACCAACGGCTGCAATCACTCGCCCGACAATATCATCGCCCGGCTCAAGAAGACCGGTAGCGACCCCGTACACGGAAAAACCCGGATTCATGTATGATCTATTGTACTCTGCATCTCAAAAAACGTGACGGGAAAAACAGTTAGCGGGCAATCTGGCGGATATGTTCGTCGGAAAGTCTGACCAGTTCCTTCTGCCCGGCAAGATCTGCAACGCTGCGCACCGCTTCCAGAAGATGAACAGAGTCCTCCAGGAAACTGAGTATATCCGCAGGGAACAGATCAATCCCATATTCCTCAAGAAGATGGTTGTGAATCTCTTTATGGTTGAGTCCCATCTCCCGCAGTTCCAGAACCGCAATCACAAACTTTCGTTCCGGACACCCGCAGAGCGGTGAGTCGCGGCAGCTGCACTCAAGAAAGTCTTTGTAAAAGCGGAGAACCTGATCCCGTGTTCCGGGATCCAGGCTGTCGATATTCATTGACCCTGTGATGGCTTCCAGATTTGCCGGATGAAATGCGCCGTCCGGCAGCCGGTATCCTGCTGCCCGCTGAAGTTTCTTGATGTAGCGGAACCGGGCTCGGCCTGCGATCACTGGGCTTCTCCGGCTTCCTCGTCGAAGTTCTTTAAGGACTTCATAGCGTCAGCAATGCGCTCCACCTCAACAAGCCACTCATCAAAGAGGGTCGGCTCGTCGGTGTCCTTGACATATTTCCCGCAGCAGGACGCACCGTTGATAACAGCTGCCCCGATTGAGGATGCAATGTCCAGTGCCTTTTCCGGATCTTTTTCAAAGACCTTGCGGCCTTCCTTCACGAGGTTTTTGACCTCTTCACTGGGCGGGTATGCCTCTTCCAGGTACTTCTGTCCGGCTGCAAACAGCACCAGCATGGACACCTGCATAGACCCGACAATCTCTGCAACCTCCGACTCCGGCAGTTCCTCCATTACGATCTCCTCAACGCCGCGGAGTTTGGTTCGTGCATCTTCCAGAGAGATTCTGCCGTTCTGATACAGGCGGATGATTTTGATTGTTGCAAGCGTGATGTCGTCGGAGAATCCGTCAAGAATGCGGTATCCCTCCGGCATCTCTTCACTGTCCTCATCGCCGGAAAAATCAGCTTCGGCAAGGGTGTTCAGCCAGTTGTCCCAGCGTTCCTGATTATAGAAGATATAGAACAGCTTTGCCGGTGCCTCCGGTTCAGCCGTTTTTTTAGAAGATTTCTTTGCAGCCATATCTCACAGTAAATAGTTCTGCCCTGATTCTTATAGATGTTGTGATATTCCTGCACAGGAGAGGGTGCATGCATGAAGACATTGGTAAAGCCGTCGCATATTTATTGATTCAGAACGAATACTGAGTACTTCAGGATGTTCACAGAGTGAATGAGAATCCTTCGACAATTCCGGCAAAACTTGTATCGATTTTGCAAAAACGTGCACCACTGCTGATTGCACTTTCCGGGGGCCAGGACAGTCTTGTCCTTCTTGCAACAGCGAAGGCGCTGGACCTTCCTGTTGCTGCTGCAACGATCGTATCGGAGTTTGCGGTTCCGGGAGAGACGGAACGGGCAGATGCGATGTGCAGAAAACTCGGGGTTTCCTGGTATCCGATTGAGATCCGGCTACTTGAGGACGCAGCAATTCGATCGAACCCGGTAGACCGCTGCTATCTCTGTAAGCAGCAGCTTATGCGTCCGCTCCTGAATCTGGCGGATGGGCTGGGAAGCCGTGTCTGCGACGGTACGCATGCTGATGACTCTCCGAAAGAGAGACCCGGTTATGCGGTTCTGCAGCAGCTTGGCATCTGCAGTCCCTTTGCCGAGGCAGGTCTTGGGAAAGCAGATATCCTTTCCCTTGCCGACACGCTGGGGATCCCCCGGATTCCTCCGTCATCCTGTCTTGCAACCCGGCTGCCGTTCGGCGTGACCATTACCGCGGAGCGTCTGAACCTGATTGCCGCCGCAGAAACACTGCTGCGGGATCAGGGAATTTCTGGGATACTGCGGGTACGGCTGATTGCGGAGGATGCGGTTGTTGAAGTGGAGGCATGGGAGATGCAGAAAGCGCTCTCCCTCCTTGACCGGCTGAAAGGCCTTGGGTTTTCCCATGTGCGGGTTGCCGGCTATGCGGCAGGAGGTGTGGAGCGATGGAGACAGACACAGCAGTAATGGTGAGAATCGGCGAGCTCTGGCTGAAGAGTGAGCAGGTAAAGAAACAGTTCATGGCATCGCTGATGCACAATATCCGTGCGGCGCTTGATGCAGAGAGTATTGAGTACAAGACCGAGGAGTACCGGGGTAGAGTCCTGATCTACGGTGATGCGGAACGGATTGCATCTGTTGTCTCCCGGGTGTTCGGTATTGTGGACGTAAGCATCTGTACAACCTGTGGAAACTCTCCCGAGGAAATTGCTGCGGCAGCAATATCCGTTGCCGAAGGAAAACTGCGTCCCGGAATGCGGTTTGCGGTACGGGCACGCCGTCAGCAGGTCGGCGGGTTCACCAGTCAGGAACTAGCGCGTATCGTTGCGGATGCGGTGTGGGAGAAGGTTCCTGATTTTGTGGTGGATCTGGATAATCCTGAGTACGAGATCTTTGTTGAGGCACGCGAGTACGGAGGCATCGTCTATGACAGCCGCATTCCGGGTCAGGGAGGGCTGCCGCTTGGAACAGCAGGGAAAGCAATGGTTCTTCTTTCGGCGGGAATTGATTCTCCGGTTGCAGCCTGGCTGATGATGCGGCGCGGTGTTGTCGTCTCCGGTGTCTTTATGGACGGCGGCAGATGGGCGGGGCCTGCAACAAAACATCTTGCACTTGACAATGCACGGATTCTGTCCACCTGGTCACCGGGCCGAAACTTTGCGGTATGGGTTGTTGACATGGAGCCGTTTTTTGCGGCGATGACCGCATCCTGTGACCGGCATTATACGTGCATCTTCTGCAAGCGGTTTATGATGCTGGTTGCGGATGCACTTGCATCCCGGGGAAGGTTTGATGCACTCGTTTCCGGAGAGAATCTCGGACAGGTTGCGTCACAGACGATCCAGAATATGCGCGTGATCACCGCATCGGTGGCGACACCGATCCTCCGGCCGCTCCTTACGTATGACAAAGAGGAAACGGTTGCAATTGCCCGGAAGATCGGAACATTCCATGAAAATCCGGGAGATACCGGGTGCCTTGCAGTTCCCAGAAAACCTGCCACCCGTTCCACGGTCGAACTGATCGAAAAAGAGGAAGAGAGTCTGGATCTTGCAGAACTGATTGAAAATGCCTGTGCATCAGCCGAGTTATGGATTGCACGAAACGGTACGATTTCCCGAAAACCACTTGAGACCTGACGGTTTATCCCTTTTTTTATCAGGAAAAAATTCTCCGGCGAATTTCTTGTCATAACTAAAATCTTTATATTGGGTTATGTCCAAATAAAGTATCACGGGTATCTACCCCAGGTACTGTTCGTCTATGACGATGCCAGTGTCACATTAACCTATACGTCAGAGCTGGGGAGTTCTGTAGGCGTAGGCGGATTCTGGTGATAACTCTGGCAGTTTCTGGAAACATCCGGAGCTGCCAGAAAAGTGTACCGTTCGACACGATAACTCCCCTGAAAGAACATGTGTCCCAAGATAGGAGGATTGTTTCCTTTTGGTACTGGCCTGTATTGCAGGTACACTGCAAACACATACGCCATTCCCACGAGAAACCAATCAAACTATTTTTTTGTGAAAAAAAAACTGTTTTTCTGAGATTTCCTGTTTTGTAGATCATGCATTTTTGGTCCCGTCAGGGAACAGATGCGAAGTCGGTGAAAAGAGTGAAAACAGTACTCAAAAAACGTCAGGAAAATATGGATAATGCCGCAGCAAAGATATTTGCTGCGGCATTCGACGTATCTCAACGGATGAGAAGTTCGAATTTATCCAAAGAGTGCGCCAAGACCTGCCATGGCGTCCTCTTCTTCCTCTTCCTTGTTCTCTTCCGGTGCTGCTGCCTCTTCTGCTGCTGCCTCTTCTGCTGCTGCAACTGCAACCGGTGCTGCTGCTGCCTTGGAGATTGCTTCCTCGATGTCGACACCGTCAAGTGCGGCAACAAGTGCCTTTACACGGGAGTCGTCAACTGCGATACCTGCGGCAGAGAGAACTGCCTTAACCGATTCTTCATCCACAGTCTTGCCTGCGGAGTGAACTAACAGAGCTGCGTAAATGTACTCCATTTTATCTTCACCTATTTTGTATGATAATTATGCCTTCAGGGCGTTTGCTTGTCTGTATGCCTTGCTGATGATCATCTCGATGACGCCCTTCTCATAGATCGGGGCTTCCACACCAAGGTTGCGTGCCTCACGGACAGCCTTTGCAATCTGAGCCTCAGTAACAAACGGACATGAGGTCGGAACTGCTGCGTTGACTGCGAGGTTGAACACCTGCTGTGCTGCAAGAGTGATCTTTGCCTTGTATGCCTCTTCGTCAATTCCAAGAACATCCGGCAGATAAATCTCGCCTTCGTATACGACGGCAAGAAGCGATAAACCGACCGGCATCGGCTTGATATCAAGCTTAGCCAGGACATCGGCCTGTTTTTTGCTGATAGCCTGACCAGCTTTCACAACGGTCTTGGTCTCTTTAATTTTGACCTTGCCGCCGTCAATAGCTGCCGGGATACCTGCCTGCTGGAGTTCTCCGACGATCGGTCCGGGCTTGAAAGAAGTTGGTCCTGCGGGGACAACGATATCCTCAGGAGCGACCTCGCCTGCTTTTGCGGAACGCTTTGTCTTTGTCTGTTCAAGAGACTTGAACAGCTTGAACGGGTTTCCGTCGGCGAAGATCAGTGCAGAGTGCTCACTTACGTGACCGTTAAGGTCAATGAAGTGGCCGCCAAGCTCATTGAACGCATGCTCAACGAGCGTGTTTCTTGCAACCTTCACAACTGCATTGCCGTGCAGGTTCCTGCGGATCTGCTGGAACTGTCTTGCGGGAATACCGTAGACGTCCACCAGGCCGATAAGCTCGTGCTTGCCGGCGTTCTCCACAATCGATTCAACTTCTTCGCGTTTCCACGCGGGAAGGTGGTGGGTATAAATTGCCATGTTTACATCACCTTCACAGCGGGACCCATCGTAGTCTTGACGTAGACGGAACGAACATTCAGTTCGCCGTTTTCGAGTCTTCCCAGTACTCTCTTTAAGACCGCATCGACGTTCTCGGCTACCGCATCCGCACTCATGGCGGTGTTTCCGATCTTCACAGACATGTTCAGTCTGTCCTTGGACCGGATCTTGACGGAGTTCCGAAGACGCTCAACGATCGGAGTAATGTCCTGACCCATCGGAATCGGCTGCGGCATTTTGCCGCGGGGACCGAGTCTCTGACCGAGCCAGCGACCAACAAGTGGCATGACCGCAGTCTCTGCAAGGAAGTAGTCGTACTGACCTGCGAGTTTACGTGCCTCACGCGGGGCACCACCCAGGCGCTCAATCTCCTCAGGGCCGATAATGATATCGACACCTGCGTTGCGAGCCTGGGACACAATGTCTCCCTTACCCAAGACAGCGATCTTTTTGACGCCTATTGCCTGTGGCAGAAGAATCGTCTCATCAATACGGTTTTTGGGCTGCGCCATGTCCACATGCTTGAGATTGATAGTAATATCAATACTCTCCTGGAACTTCCTCTTGGGCGCCTGCTCCATTGCTGCCGTAACAGCGCTGATAATTTGGGTCTTGTCAACCATTTGATGAAGCCTCCATAGTTCTCGACCGGTTTTTATCCGATCTCCTATGGTTGTTCTCTACAACTGTACATTTTTCGCGGGGTATCTCACCCGCTACCCGTTTGAAGCAGGACACACGCTTTATGCAAGCTGTGCGTCGTACTCGCCTGCATTGACTGCGGCAATTGCGGCTTTTGCCGTCTTGCCGTCGATGGTCACACCAACGGAAACGCAGGTGCCCATGACTTCCTTGACCGAGTTTTTCAGGTCGTAGGAAAGCATGCTCTCCATCTTCATCTTTGCAATGCGAATGACAGCTTCAAGCGGCAGATTACCAACTGCCTGAGTGTTCGGAGTGCCGGAGCCCTTCTCGATTCCCGCTTCCTTCATAACAAGTGCGGTTGTCGGAGGGATACCGACCGTTAACGTGACGTTCTTTTTGTCATCGACTGTAACCGTTACCGGAACAGACATGCCGTTGAACTCAGCAGTCTTCTTGTTGATGTCATCAACGACTGCCTTCACGTTGATCCCAAGGGGACCCAGTGCCGGACCAAGTGGTGGTCCTGCAGTTGCTCTACCGCCAGGTACCAGTACCTCGACAGTTTCTGCCATTGTATCACCGTATGTCAGTGCGGATCTAAAGGTCCGCCTGACATTGGTTTAATAGGGTCGACGTATGAGAACATAAATCTACTGGCTCGTCCATGATCAATGAAGGCAGGTATTGTGTACCTGCTATCTTTCGCCCATAAAATTAATATTTAGCAACACCGATGAACTGTCATATGAAAATCCCTGTTTTCTGGTGCGTTGCAGTTCTGATTCTGGTGTTGATTGTTCCTTCCTCAGGAGCTGATATGCGAAATGACGCAACCTCCCACACCACAGCAATAAACACGGCTGAAAATTTATCAGGTACCTCGCAGAACCTTGCAGACGATTATACGTTTGTGAACCGCGGCCTCCTGGTAGAAGTTGATCCGGTAATCATCCTGAATGAGAAGGGAGTTCCGGTCATAAATACAACTGCGTTTTCGTTTTTAAACAATGAGGAAGTACCGGTTACGATTCAGAATTCCCTGTATCAGCACGCGCAGCTCAACAGTGTTCACGGATTATTTCAGGTAACCGACTCGGTTTATCAGGTACGCGGATTTGATATCGCCGTTATGAGTTTTATCAAAGGAGATACCGGCTGGATTGTTATTGATCCTCTCACTGTGATAGAGACCTCGCGGGCCGCGTATGATCTGGTAAACAAAACCCTTGGAGAGTATCCGGTGAAAGCGGTCATCTATACCCATAGTCATGCGGATCACTATCAGGGAGTGAAAGGAGTTGCTTCGGATGCCGCGGTAGCCGCAGGAGATATTGCAATTATTGCACCGGAAGGATTCATGGAACATGCGGTCAGTGAAAATATTTATGCAGGATCCGCAATGCAGCGTCGTGCAATGTATATGTACGGGATCGCACTTCCGGTGGATGAGAAAGGATATGTGGACTCAGGTCTTGGCACTACTTCCTCGTTTGGCGGATCATCAAGTCTGATTGCCCCTACAATTACGATTCAGAAAACAGGAGAGCGGCTGAACATTGACGGAGTAGTGATGGAGTTCCAGATAACTCCGGACACAGAAGCCCCTGCGGAGATGAACGTCTGGTTCCCGGATAAAAAGGCACTCTGTCTTGCAGAAAACTGCGTTGGTACCTTCCATAATATTCTCACCATCCGGGGCGCTGAGGTACGGAACCCGCTTGCATGGTCGAACTATCTTGATGAAGCCCTGCGCCGGTACGGTTCTGATGCGGAGGTACTGTTCACCTCTCACAACTGGCCCAGATTCGGGAACGCGAATGTTACTTCCGTCATTGAAAATCAACGCGACATGTACAAATACGTTCATGATCAGGCGCTTCATCTCATGAATCAGGGATACACTATGGATGAAATCTCCCACATGATTACCCTGCCGGACTCCCTGAAGAACTATGGATACACGCATGAGTTCTATGGAACGGTCCAGATGGCAGTAAAGGCAGTGTATCAGAAGTATCTGGGATTCTATGACGGAAACCCGATCCATCTCTACAATCCGGATCCGACCGAGTTTGCGGTAAAGATGGTGGAGTACATGGGCGGGACAGATGCGGTCATTCCCAAACTCCGGGAGGATTATGCTGCCGGAAACTATCAGGAGGTGGCAACGATTGCCGGATATCTTGTCTTTGCTGACCCGGCCAACTATGAGGCACGGTATCTTCAGGCTGATGCGCTGGAACAGCTTGGCTATCAGTCGGTCTCCGGGCCGTACCGGAATGCCTATCTGTCGGCGGCCCGGGACCTTCGCGCGTCCCCTGAGGCAACGGATGCATTCCTGCACAGTCCGGCAAAGACCTCTCTTGGTTCGGCAGATGTGATGAATGCGCTGTCTTTTGATCAGATATGTCAATATCTTGCCATCCAGCTGAATGCATCCAAAGCGGAGGGTGTGAAACAGTCCCTTCAGCTCAACCTGACGTCACCGGAGGGGACATGGGGCGGCCTGCTTCAGGTGCAGAATTGTGTCCTGCATGCCTGGGAAGGAGTTACCGATCCGAATGCGGATGCAGTTATTTCCGGAAATAAATCCGATTTCGTGGCATATCTTGCGAATGGGGAGTATTCTCCGGAAAGACTGGAGCGGATTGCCGCGATCTCCGGGGATGCCGGAGTCGTGAACCGTTTCCTGGAAATGCTGGAGCCATTTTCTCCGAATTTCAATATCATTTTACCCTGAGATTCCTCTCCGGGAATTTTTTATTCTTTTTGGCATTGCCCGTAAATTCGTTTATATTCACCTGAGTGATCATCATTGATCGAAGTTCATCCCACAGAAAGCACGAAACACACGATAACAAAAAAACATCACGGAACAGGTCATAAACAGCACAGAATTTCCATGCAACGCAGTATTTTCGTGTTAGTTCACATATATTCCGTAATGTTTTTTTTTTCTTTCAGTGTTTTCCGTGGGTATCAGGACTTTATGGGCAACACCTCCTTTTTTCTTTACCCAGCGATCGGAGATGCGGATATGCAATGCCCGCAAAGATGCACAGGACTCCGATCCACTAAACCCAGGAAACGGCCTCGTGCAGTACGATGACTGAGGTGATGAGAACCACCGGCAGTTCCAAAGAGCTGAGAATCGTTGCAGTACCGGTGGAGATCTTTGATGTCCCGACCGAGTAAAACGGGAAGACATGCCCCGAACAGACCAAGTGCCTGCATCGTAGATCCTGCGGTTCGATGCGGCCGCTCAGAAAAATGAACACGGCATAGCAGAACGCGCACAGGAGGGACGCGCAGACACCGATCGTGGTCAGGGAAATTGCCGTCCCGAGAACACCGCCGGCAAGCAGGGTACCCGTGAGAAGAATTGCCACCGAGGTTACAGACGTACGCGAGGGAAGTCTGCGCTCGGCAATGCTTTCCAGAATGATACCATTCCAGGTGAACTGGAACAGAAGCACCACCGCAACCGATGCCGGTGTGGTCTCAAGCGAGAGGTAGTAGAAGAGACACACCGAACAGGTAACCGCACCGGTAACCAGCAGAACCGCAGCACGGCGCATAAGCGGGATGCGCGGCGGTGAAGGGGAAACAGCCTTTTTTTTGCGCTGCAGACCCGGAAGGATCAAAAGAAAAACGCCGAGGATCACCCAGCCGGAGAAGTACTGACTGACAATCACGCGGCAAAGGTGTATCCCCGGGCAGAGGCAAGTTTTACAATTGTCGAAAAACTCCGTAACAGCATCCTCCGGCAAGAACCAGCAGAGGATACACTACAACCCTGAGATCCATAAAAAAAGAAAGGGATGTGAGATATTACTCGTGGTTGCGATCGATCACACGCACATTGTCGCCGCACACAGTGATCGGAATCGGCACGATGGACTCGTACAGCTCCACCGTGATCTCTTCCTTGGTGTGGTCCACGCGCTTGACCACCGCCTTTTCACCCTTGAAGGGTCCTGCGATCAGCTCAACAATTGTATCCTCTTCAATACCGGACACCGCCGGTTTGGGCACAAGGAAGTGCTTGATCTCTTCCATTGACGTTTCGTTTTTCAGAACAACACGCGCATGTGCGATCGTTTCCACCAGTTCTTCGATACGTGCATGCTCCTCGGGGCTTTCCACAAAGACGTAGCCCTTAATATCCTCCGGAACCACTACAGCCGTCACGACGACGTCCGTCATGTTATTTTCAATCGCCTCGCGGATATTATCTGCAACCGTCCGCTCGTGCTTGGACGTTGTCTTAATTATGTAGTAGTGGTTGCCAAACTCTGAATCAGTCATGGTTTTCACGGGAGCAGGTAGTGGAAGACCAGATAAATGATGAAACCGAGAACCCCGATAACCGCGATACCAGCTGCTGCAACGGCGGAGATCTTGAAGAATTCATCCTTCGTTGGTCTGCGTGCAAGTTTTAATACACGCAGATATTTGCGGAAGAACTCGGAGATACTCTGCTTCGAGACCTCCGGCATCTTTACGTTTACAGCAGAGGATGCTGCCTTCTTTTCAGTATTTTTTTCGTCTGCCAATATATTCACCTCAGGAAGTCAATCTCAAACTTGGATTTCTGGACCTGACTCGATTGTGGTGCCGTATATGTTTGCTCCTGCTTACCATAAATCTGTGGGGACTGAACTCCGGTTACAATGAGCATAGTACGCATGCGGCCTTCCATCTCCGGGTCAACCTGTACTCCCCAGATGATCCGTGCTCCGGGATCGATGCGCTGGTACACTTCCTGCACAACACCCTCGGCCTCAAACATGGTCATGTCCGGGCCGCCGATAACGTTGATGAGTGCGGCGGTTGCGCCGGTGATGTCCACGTCAAGCAGCGGCGAGCGCAGGGCTTTCTTGATGGAGTCGGTTGCTTTGTCTTCGCTGTCGGACTCGCCCATACCGATCATGGCGATGCCGCCCTGTTCCATGACGGTGCGGACATCGGCAAAGTCAAGGTTGACGAGCCCCGGAAGGGTGATCAGTTCGGTGATGCCTTTTACGGCACGCATGAGGACTTCGTCGGCGACTTTGAATGCCTGAGAGAGCGGCAGACGCGGGACGACCTCAAGAATGCGGTCGTTCGGGATGACGATGACGGTATCCGCAACTTCACGGAGCCGCTCAAGACCGATCTCGGCGTTTTCCATACGGGTCGCGCTCTCGCTCGTGAACGGAAGGGTGACGATTGCAATGGTCAGCGCACCGACTTCCTTGGCAATCTTTGCGACAATCGGTGCACTGCCGGTACCGGTTCCGCCACCGAGACCTGCGGTGACAAAGACCATGTTTGAACCGTTGATGGACTGACGGATAACATCCTCACTCTCAAGTGCGGCTTCCTCGCCGCGCTGCGGCATTGCGCCGGCACCAAGTCCTTTTGTTGTCTGGCGTCCGATCAGAATGCGTTTTCCGACACGACCGCGTAGCATCGAGAGGTGCTGGGCATCGGTATTCAGTGCGTAAATCTCCGCACCCTCAACACCTTCTTCGAAGATGCGGGCAACGGTGTTGGATCCGCCGCCGCCACAGCCGACAACGGTGATCTTCGTCTTCAGAGACTCAAGAATGTCATCAAACTCGTCATCGTCGTCGGTGTGATTTGCTGCCGGCGGCGTGTACTTGTACTGGCTGGAAAAGTCAAAGTCCTGCTTGGGAGCTGCCGGTTCAATGGTTGGTCTCGGAGTCGGAACGGGTGCTGCCCGAGCCGGTTCGGGTGCGGGTTCTGCGTATACCTGTTCTCTGCGGGGAGTGAGTTCGACCTCATCCTCTGCGTCATATATTGCGGAGACTGCGCTGTTGTCGCGTGCGGTTTCTTCAAACCGCTTGCGTGATAGTGCTTCTTCTACGATTGATCTCATGAGTAATTCTCCAATCCCGGGATATGGATGGTGGACTGAACCGTCTTTGTCACCATCTCCGGCGTGACCGTTCTGCCGTCCGGAAGTGTTACAGATTCTCCTGCAACGAGTTTTCCAAACAGCGGACCGGAGGGGACACCTTGCGTGCGCGCGAGCCGGGCGTCAAACTGCCGGCGGGTTATGGTGATCTGATCACCTTCCACCGTGGTACCCTGTGTACGTGTTATTTGTTGGATTGATAAAGCTATTAAATCACCTGCTATATCACGGCGGCGGGAGGCGGTTGTCAGCAGGACCGGAAGAACTTTTCCGCTTTTGCCGGTGATGTGAAACACGCCGCCAATCCGATCCAGTTCCGCAAACAGGATGTCTTCCCTGCCGCCGAATGCTTCGCTGAAAAAGTCCTCGGGAAGGATAACGGAGGCTGGTTCTCCCGCACCGATTTCTCCGTGCGGGAACAGTTTGACGGCGGGATCGATCTCTTGCGCAAAGGAGAGGAAGTCAGTCCAGATTTTCCATGGCATGGTTCCAATCTTGTGCAGGTCGCCTTCCGTTACTTCGGGGATGCCGAGCTCTTTCAGCAGTCCTTCGATGTGGGCGGCTTCCGGTTTTGACATCGCTTTTTTGTCGACATGCGCGGCAATCGCGCCGCTTTTTTCGATCATCTGCAGGATCATGGCGGTGTCTGTACCGGCAATGTTGCGGGTGTGCATTATGTGTCCGAATGCCCCCCGGGTTTCGAGGGCAATGGCGGTCTGCCGGACAGCGTAGTGCGTTCCGCCAAATCCGATCAACGGAATGATCTCTTCTTCGGGGTCGGCCATGAGAACACTTTTTGCGGCAGCACGGACGGCGTCCGTGTTCCGCCATTCGGTTTCGGTGCTGCCCACTTCGACAAAGAAGTACGGGGCATGAATATTTGTCGGGCCGTGATGGGTGATTTCGTAGGAGACACGAAAGCCTTCCGGAGCGTACTTCTGATGGTTGCGAAGAACCGCACGCATCCATGCGGGCGCAGTAAGACCGAGTTCACTGGGATTTCCGCCAAGGTCTGCGGTGGTGAAGTTTCCGGCAGGGTGGACGGTGAGAACGGGGACGGGATTGACGCTTGCGTGACGGGCGAGGAAGATGACAAGGTCGGTATCAGGGCTGGTGATCGCGTCGGTCGCGTTGATGATGCGGTCGTTCCATTTGCGGAAGGTTATGGTGTGTTTGGCAAGGAGCGGCCATCCCCCTTCCGGCGGGTTTCGGATGAGGTCGTCCATTGCGGCACGGAGGTTTGCTCCGGCGATATCGGTAGTGGAGTGGATTATATCGATCTTCATGCTGGTAGAGTTTTTGGCGTCGGGAAAAGATGTGTGTTTTCTTTGGGGTATGCAGGATGGTGTGGACGGTCAGAAAGAAAAAAAACTCCATCTATCTTCCCCCCGTTTCTTTTTCAAAAAAGTATTCAGAGATATCCGATGCCCGTGACCGCACTCACGACCCACAGTATCACAAATATTACCGGAATGTGCGCCAGATACACCGCAAGCGTCACTTTGCCGTTGCCCATACGGGCAAAGAACTTCCCGATTTTTCCCGCATCCGGAAACCGGAAACGCGGATGCCGTTTGGATAGAAGATATCACCGAGCGCAATACCGATCAGCAGCACACCGAACCAGGGGAACAGCGGGAAGTAGTCCTGCGTTGTGTCCAGGAAGTCCGCGCCATGAATGCCCAGCGGATACAGCCATTCAGGAGCGGTGATCTCCGGAATCACGAAGATACCAAGGAGGACGACAATGATGCCCGGAAGTATGTTCCACTTCCCGAACCGGAGGAACGGCAGGCACAGCAGCATTGAGACGCTGAGCATATGCAGGAAGCCGAACTTGACATACACGTCATTATGCAGGAGAAGTGCCGCCGCACCCCAGTCCAGGTGGCAATCGTAATGCCGATTGCAACGACGAAGAGGAACAGGGCTTTTATGACGATGGAGCGGTAGT